>CANIIN010000166.1 GCA_947467405.1 Betaproteobacteria bacterium
ACTCGTCGGATTGATCTTCTCGCGAGCTGCGCCTCGCCCGGCTCATTCAATTCTTGCAAACCACGCAGCACAAAAGGAGAGATGGCATGGCCAAATGGATCAAGACGACCAACTCGATCAAGTTCAATGTCGAGAACCGAATCGCCCGCATCACGCTCAATCGTCCGGAGAAGCGCAATGCGATGAACGCGGAACTTCTTCAGGAGGTTTCTGCGGCATTGATGGAGGCCGATGACCTGAATGACGTGAGCGTCATTGTCATTGACGGCGAGGGCAAGGACTTCTGTTCCGGATACGACCTGGCCAGTGCCTATTCGGGGTCGATCAATCCCGAAGAGGCCGCTCGACTCGCCGCCGAGAGTGCCAAGTACCGGCAGCGCGGCAGCTTTGACGATGACTGCTGGCGCATGGAACGTTCACAGGATTACATGAGCGTGATCGGCAAGATCCACAAGTTCGTTATCGCCAAGGTGCATGGCTACTGCCTGGCCGGCGGCACCGACCTGGCGCTGTCCTGCGACATGATTATCGCCGCCGAGAACGCCAAGATCGGTTTCCCGGCCACGCGCGCCAACGGCACGCCGCCCACCAACTGGTGGATCTATCACATGGGCCCGCAGTGGGCCAAGCGCATGCTGGCCACCGGCGACATGCTGTGGGGCCGCGATGCCGCCAGACTCGGTCTGGTGCTGGATGCCGTGCCGGCCGAGCAGCTCGAAGAGGCGGTGATGTCGCTGGCCAAGCGCATGTCCTTCGTCGACACGGAAATGCTCTCGGCGCACAAACGCATCGTCAACCTGGCCATGGAGGTCATGGGTGGCAACGTCATGCAGCGCCTGGCCGTCGAGATGGACGCGCGTTCGCACCTGGCCTCCGGCCCGATGCGCGCCAATTTCAAGAAGGACGTGGCCGAAGGCGGCCTGAAGCTGGCGCTGAAGAACCGCGACCGGCCGTTCGGTGACGGCATGGTGCGCCTGGGTGAGCCGCAGCAGACCTACGACTAGATCAGATGGATGCTTGTAGAAGACCTATCCACGGGCATCTACAAGAATTAACCCTGCTAGAACACCCCGAATGCAATCCCCGCCGCGAGCGTGGCGCCCAGTTCGTGCGCCTTCTCCAGCATCTCCGGCGTATTCACCTTCACCGCCACCAGCGGTTCGAACACCTTCTTCAACTTCAACCCGGTGCAGAGGCGCTCGATGTTGAATACCGCGCCGCTGCCGTCGTTGCCGGCGCAGACGAAGATGGCGTAGGGCTTGGCGTCGACCTTGTTCTCGCACAGATAGAAGGTGCGGTCGAACAAATCCTTCAGCGCGCCGGACATGTAGCCGAAGTTCTCCGGCGTGCCGAAGATCACGCCGTCGGCGTTGATGATGTCCTCGGCCGTGGTGTCGAAGGCGCGCTTCAGCGTGGTTTCGGTTTCCTCCACCGTGGCGGCGCCGGCCATGACGGCATCGGCCATTTCGGCGGTGCGCACGCCCTGGGTGTGATAGATGACGAGCAGTTTCTTCATCGCGTGGTGGTCAACGACTTCGATGCGGGTTCGACGTCATCGAAGACGCCGGCCGGATCCTGCCGGTAGTAGAGCGTGAACTGCTCGTACAGTTCGGGCCAGTCGCGCGCCAGCACCGCGGAGTGGGTGAAGAACATTTCGCTCATCACGGCGAAGAACTCCGCGGGATGTTCTGCGGCGTAGGGATCGACCAGCGTTTCGTCGTCGTGGCGTTCCACCTCGGCGCAGAAATCATTAAAAGCGGTTTCGAGCACCTCGGCCCATTTGTCCGCATCCATGCCGGGGCGGGGGCGCGGCAAATCATCTTCACCCTGCGCCATGTCCAGTTTGTGGGCGAATTCGTGGATGACGACGTTGTAGCCGGCATCGGTCATGGCGGCGTCCTGCCATGAGAGCACCACCGGACCACCTTCCCAGGCTTCGCCGGAGGCCTCTTCGCGGACGTGGTGCATGACGCCGTCCTCGTCCATCTCGTCGTGCGAGATCATGAACTGGCCGGGGTAGACGATGATGCCCACCCAGCCGGCGTAGGCATCGATACCGAGGTTGAGGATGGGCAGGCAGGCCTGCATCGCAATCGACAGGCGGATGTCGTTGGTGAGTTCCAGGCCGCCGGCGCCGTCCATGGACTTCTCGTCCAGGAATACCGCCACCAGTTCGCGCAGGCGCTGCAGGTCGTCCTCGGGTAGCCCGCGCAGGAACGTCAGGCCGCGCGCGACGCGCGACCACAGTTCGTCATCGATGCCGCTGTTGGCGATGGCGCGACGGCGGCGCCAGCGCGTAATGAATCCGGTCATGGCGGGTTCAGTCGACGATGGGAGGGGGGTGGTTGCATGAGTCGCATTATGGCGGCGCACCGATGATTTTGCTGGATGTGACCGCTGGCTGTTTCACGTCGAACGTTCGTGCCAGGAGCCGGGGGATAAAAGCGCTGTGCCGCGTGCCATAATTTGAGCTTCCTGCATCGATCGAATTGTCTTCTCGCAACCCTGCCGTGAACGCTGCCATCCCACCCGACGATCGCCTGAGCGAAGCGCTGGATCGCCTCTCCGAAGGCCTGGAAGGTCCGGAACGCGCCCGCCTGTCTGCGGCGCTGGAGCGCGTGTCGGCGCTCTATGCCGGCCGCGTGCTGGGTACGGGCGAGGGGGCGCTGGAACATGCGTTGGGGCTGACGGGTGCCATTGCCGATTTGCGGCTGGACGTGGACGCGCGCATCGCCGGATTGTTGTTCGCGGTGCCGGAATACGCCGAGCCGGGCGCCCTCGACTTGAAGGAGGAATTCGGCACCGTGGCGGCTTCGCTGGTGGACGGCATCACCCGGCTGAACAGCCTGCGGGTCATCACACGAAATACGACGCAGCCCAAGGTCGCCGACAAGAAGCCGGACCGCATCACCAGCCGCAGCGGCGATTCGCAGGCCGAGATCCTGCGCAAGATGCTGCTGGCCATGGTGGAGGACATTCGCGTGGTGCTGCTGCGCCTGGCCAGCCGCACACAGACGCTGCGCTTTCTGGCCGCCACGCAGGACCCGGCGGCGCAGCAGCATCGCGAAGCGGTGGCGCGCGAGACGCTGGATATCTATGCGCCGCTGGCCAATCGCCTCGGTGTGTGGCAACTGAAGTGGGAACTGGAAGACCTGTCGTTCCGCTTCATCGAGCCGGACACCTACAAGCGCATCGCCAGGCATTTGGACGAGCGCCGCGTGGAGCGCGAGGGCTACATCAAGGAGAGCATCGCGCTGCTGCAGCGTGAACTGGCCGCAGCTGGCGTCAAGGCCGAGGTGACCGGCCGGCCGAAGCACATCTACAGCATCTGGAACAAGATGCGGCTGAAGTCGCTCGACTTCTCGGAGCTCTACGACGTGCGCGCGTTGCGCGTGCTGGTGGAAGACCTCAAGGACTGCTACACGGCGCTGGGCGTGGTGCACAACATCTGGCAGCCCATCCCCAAGGAATTCGACGACTACATCTCGCGGCCCAAGGGCAACTTCTACCGTTCGCTGCACACGGCGGTGATCGGGCTGGACGGTCGCGCGCTGGAAGTGCAGATCCGCACCCACGACATGCACAACCACGCCGAACTGGGCGTGGCGGCGCACTGGCGCTACAAGGAGGGGCGTGCAACTCAAGGGAAGGGCGACGCCTTCGACGAGAAGATTGCCTTCCTGCGCCAGGTGCTGGCGTGGCGCGACGAGATCGTCGATTCCTCCGACTGGGTGGAGCAGTTCAAGCACGCCGCGCTGGACGAGACGGTCTATGTGCTGACGCCGCAGGGGCGCGTCATCGACCTGCCGGCTGGCGCCACGCCGGTGGACTTTGCCTATGCGCTGCATACCGACCTGGGGCACCGTTGCCGCGGCGCCAAAGTGGACGGGCGCATCGTGCCGCTGGATTTTCAGCTCGGCAACGGCCAGCGCGTGGACATCGTCGCAGCCAAGACCGGCGGTCCTTCGCGCGACTGGCTGAACCCGGCCTCGGGGTACATCCGCAGCTCGCGGGCACGCAACAAGATCCGCCAGTACTTCAACACGCTGGGTATGGCGCAGACCGTGGCCGACGGGCGCGCCATCGTCGAGCGCGAACTGCAGCGCGTGGGCCGCACCGGCGCCAACCTCGATGCGCTGGCGGTGAAGCTGGGCTTCGACAAGGCGGAAAGCCTGTTCGCCGCCGCCGGGCGCGAGGACGTGGGTTCGCGGCAGTTGCAGGATGCGCTGCGCGAGGACGAACCGTCGCCGGAGAACGAGAGCGACGCAGACGAACAACTCCCGGAGCTCACCCGCAAGAGCAAGGCCGCGCAGGGCGGCGAGGGCATTCTGGTCGTCGGCGTGGATCGCCTCATGACGCAGCTGGCCGGCTGCTGCAAGCCGGTACCGCCGGATCCCATTACCGGGTTTGTCACGCGAGGACGCGGCGTGTCGATCCATCGCAGTTCCTGCCCCAGCCTGGCGGCGCTGCTGGCCCGTCAGCCGGAACGCGCCATCACCTCAACCTGGGGCGATGCGCCCACCGCTACGCAGGGCGGCGGGCGCGAACGCCTGTACTCCGTGGATATCGTGGTTCAGTCGGGCGATCGCACCGGCCTCCTGAAGGATATTTCGGAAGTGCTGGCGCGCGAGCGCATCAATGTCACCAGCGTGAACACGCTGTCGCGCCAGCAGCTGGCCACCATGTTGTTCACCATCGAAGTACGCGACCTGCCACAACTGCGCCAGACGCTGGGCCTGATCGCCGCCATTCCCGGCGTGCAGAGCGCTTCCCGTCGCTAGAGCAGTTGGCGCCACCTGAACAGTCTCGCGGGGCCGTCATACCGCATTGCGTCACCCGCCGTCACGGCTGGAGTTGACGGAAGGGGAACTGCGGCTGGACGATCGGGATCGAAACCTTGTCCGGGATCAAACTGGCTGCCGGCCGGCCACGGACAATGAATCCAGAATGCTTGGGGCGATGGCAGTGGACTCAGTCAAGTGCATTGATTCCGCATCAAAAACTTCACGATTGAACAGCCAATGGGTGTCGAAACCGAACTGAAGCTGATCGTCGCGCCCGAGGCGCTGGCGCGCGTGCCGCGACTGGCCGCGGTGCGGGAGCGCAAGCAGGGTCGCGCGCGCACGCAGCGTCTGGTCACGCGTTATTTCGATACGCCCGATCTCGCCCTGCACAGCGCCGGCATGGTGCTGCGTCTGCGGCACACCGGGAGCGGCTGGCTACAGGCTGTCAAAAGCGGCGGCATCTCGGTGGGTGGACTGCAATCGCGGGGTGAATGGGAAGTGGCGGTGCCCGGCGCGGCGCCGGTACTGGAGGCCATCAAGGCCACGCCCGCTTTCAAGGTGCTGGGTGGCGCGCGCGGCTTTCGCACGCTGGGGCAGGTGTTCGAAACCGATTTCACGCGCGTGCTGATTCCCTTGCGCTTCGACGACGGCAGCACCGCCGAGCTTTGTGTGGACAGCGGCGAGGTGCGCAGTGGCGGCCGATCCTCACCCATCCATGAAGTTGAACTCGAACTCAAGCAGGGCAACGCCGCCTGCCTGTTCGACATGGCCGACGCCTTGTCGAAGGTCGTGCCGCTGCGCATCGGGCATGGCAGCAAGGCCGAGCTCGGTCACGCGCTGGCGCGTCGCGTCATTGCGCACGGAAAACCGCTCAGGGCGGCGCGCCCCGATGTGCGCCAGGACATGGCCTGGGACGAGGCATTTCGTTGCGTCGTCGGCGCCTGCCTGTCCCACCTGCAGGCCAACGAGTCCGGCATGCTGGTCGGGCGCGATCCGGAGTTCCTGCACCAGATGCGCATTGCGCTGCGCCGCATGCGCTCGAGTTTTGCTGTGTTTCGCAAGCATCTCGACAGCGCGGCCGTCGCACCCATCGAGGCGGTGCTGCGCGACATGGGCAACCGGTTGGGCGCTGCGCGCGACTGGGATGTGCTGGTGACGGAGTCCCTGCTGCCATTTTCTGCGGCGTTTCCGGATGTCGGCGCCGTGAGCGCCATGATGCGCAAGGCGCGACGTGTGCGCGGCGTGCAGGATCGCGCGGCGCGCGACTTGGTGGCCTCACCGGACTACGTGCGCGGCATGCTCATGGTGGGGCGGCTGCTGGCGTCGCCGCTGGCCGAGCCGCCGGCCAGCGCTGCCCCAACCGATCTGGATCGTCCGGCAGGCCATGACAGGCAGGCAGGGCTGCAGGCGTTCGCCGCGCACATCCTGCAGAGGCGGCATCGGCGATTGCGCAAGCTGGGCGCGAGCCTGCGACGGGCTGCACAGGGACCCGCGATGTCGAGCATCGAGCTGCACCGGCTGCGCATCCTGGCCAAGAAGCTGCGCTACGCCGCGGAATTTTTCGAGCCGCTGTTCCATGGCAATCGCGCGCGTCGTTACATTCG
>CANIIN010000167.1 GCA_947467405.1 Betaproteobacteria bacterium
AGAGCGCTTTAAAAAGGCTCTTTTCGCATTAGTTAGGGATGATCCGCGACGCGGTGCAGAAACTCGATTGCGGATCAGGACTTACGTCATCACTGCCGGGTAAGCGTTTTCCCTCTGGTATAGAGGCATATCACTAACTAATGCGAAAAGAGCCTTTAAAAAGCCCACCAAGCTTTGGTGGGCTTGTTCCGTTCTGGCGCCATCCATACTCCATGCGCCGGCAGGCAATCCAACCGACAAACAGCAAGCCAACTCATTCAGTGACACAGTGTTGCGCAGTCATGAGCAAGTCGGAGATAATGGCGGCAGTGAATGGGGCGGTGCCGTGTTGTGGATCTTTCGTTCAGTTTGGCAGGCCAAACTCTGCACACTTTGCCACGCGCTATGTATAAGACTTTGATATTTAATAGTTAAAAAACGGATTGCGGCCTTTTAATCCGTTGGCCGCAGGTTCCAATCCTGTACGGCCTACCAAATTCAAAGGGCTTAGCGTCGGCTAAGCCCTTTGCTTTTCAATCGAACAGAGACAGGGGGGCGCGCATGGACATGTCCGACGCAGAGGTCAAGAAATTCTGGCGGGATTACTGTGCTCGCCGCAAGATCGATGCGGAGATCGTGGCGCGCGGCGATGCCAAGATCGACGCGGATCCGGATTTCTGGGCCGACCAGGAAATGCAGGAGTTGCTGGATCTCGTCAAGGCCGGGTGACCGGGGTATTCACTGAAAGGGGGCCAGCCCCCTTGTTATCGCCCGCTGCAGAGGGAAGCTTGCCGAGGCGGTCTCCCATTCAGGACTTGATCAGCGCTTCCCTGCGTGTCTTTCGTCCCGGATATCGCCACCCCGCTGTCTCGACGCAGGGGTCTCGACGCAGGTGTCTCGGCATCGTCGCCCGCACGGCCAGTTGTGCTAAGTTGCAGCCATGAACAGGCACCGTTCCCACTCACCAGGCCGCTCGAGCCGGAGCACGGATCCTGAATCACGGGTCGGGTGCCGGTCGTGATTCGCCCCAATCTGCTGGCGCGGGTGCAGCCCTTCATCGCCGTGGCGGCGGTGCTGGTCACGGCGGCGATTCTTGTCGTGGCGATCTATTTCACGCTGCTCGATCTGCAGTGGATCGCCTTTCTCGCCGGTACCCTGTTTGCCGCCGTGCTGGCGGTGGTGTCGCGCGCCACGCGCGCCGAGGTCACGGCGGCGCATCGCGGCAAGCGCCTCGCGGTCACCGAAGACCGCCTCAACCAGGAAGTGGAGCGGCGCGAGAAGGCCGAACTCATGCTGGGGCGGGCGAATTCCAAGCTGCGTTTTGCCGACGAATTGCTGCCGCTGATGGTGGCCTATGTCGACGCGGAAGGCATGTACCGCTATCACAATCAGGCTTTCCGGCGATGGCTGGATCTGCCTCCCCATCGCATCGACGGCCATCACATGCGCGAAGTGCTCGGACGAATCGCCTATTCCCAGTTGGAGGATGCGGTGGCACGCATCTACGGGGGAGAACCGGTCAACTATGAGCGCACGCAGAAAATGCCCAATGGCGGCGTCTACCGTATCAGCGCGCAGTACATTCCCATGCTGGACGGTTACGGCAAGGTGACCGGGTTCTTTGCCTTGCTGAGGGATATGACAGCGCATGGCGGCTTGCAGCCGGTGACCATGGACGCCCCGGTCAATCCGCCGTCATCCGAGCCGGTTGCGGCCGTCCTGACGGTGCCGATGCCGACCAAGGCTGCCGAGCAGGCGCAGTTCGACGATGCGATCGCCGAGGAAGTCACCGGCATGACCAATGCGCGCGAACGCATTCTTGCGGCGATCGAGCGCAACGAGTTCACCCTGTTCTGCCAACTGATCGCCCCGCTCCATGATGGGGCCGGTGGCAATGATTATGAAGTGCTGATCCGCTTGACCGAAGAAGAAAACAACCTGATTCCGCCTGGTGCGTTTTTCCCCCTCGCGGAGGAGCTTGGTCTGTTGCCGCAGCTGGATCGATGGGTAGTGTCCAACCTGCTGGACTGGATCGCGGCGCATGAGAGCCATCGAAAGAGCGCGGGTCGCGACGCCTTTTTCGTCAACGTGGCGACGGCTACTTTGTCGGACCCTGATTTTCCGGAGTATGTGGAGCAGCAATTGCACAAGCACGGCCTGAGCGGCAAAGTGCTGTGTTTCGAAATCACGGATGCGGATCTCGTCGCCCATCGCGGCGACGCCGAGGAGTTCGCGCGCTGCATCAAGAAAGCCGGCTGCCGGCTGGCCCTGAGTGGCTTCGGGCGCGATCGCGTGTCCTTCAATGTGCTGAAGAACCTGCCGCTGGATTTCATCAAGATAGACGGCAACCTCATTTTGCATGTGCTCAAGAATTCTGCGGATCTCGGCAAGGTGGTCGCCATCAATCGTATCGCGAGAGGTATTGGCCTCACCACGGTGGCCGAGATGGTCGAGGACGACGTGACCATGGGGCGACTGCGCGAGATGCCGGTGGACTATGGACAAGGTTTCGGCATCTCCCGGCCGCGTCCGCTGTCCGAGCTGGTTTAGTTTGATTCCGCAGCGTGGCGTTGATTCAGTGAGCATTTTTCCGTGACCGGCTGCTCATGAACAGCAGCAAGGCGATCCGTCTCGTTTACGCCCAGAACCTGCTGATCTTCATCGTCCTGAACGCGGGACGCATCACGCTGTCGCTGTACGCCCTGGATATCGGCGCGTCGGCCTCCGACGTCGGCGTCGTCGTTGCCCTGCTGTATGTGGCGCCGCTATTCATCAGTTGGCCGGCTGGCGTGCTGGCGGATCGCTTCGGCGCGCGCTGGCTGTTCGCCCTGGGCTCGTCGGTGTGCGCATTGTGCATGCTGGCGCCGGTGATCTGGCCCACCCTGCCGGCATTCTGGATCGGCGCCCTGGGCGTCGGCGCCGCCATCGCGTTTGCCAATGTGCTGGGGCAGAACCTGGTCGGCGTGCTGAGCACCTCGGAAAATCGCACCCGCAATTTCAGCAATTACATGTTGCTTGGCGCCATGGGCAATTTCATCGGACCGTTGCTGACCGGTTTTGCCATCGATCATGCGGGTTTTCCAATGACCGCCCTGATGACATCGTTGCTGGCGGCGTTGGCCACCGTGCTGGTGCTGATCTGGGGCGGCTTGTTGCCGAAGGGGGATCGCCGCGCGCAAAAGAGCAGCAACATCCTCGAGGCGATTTCGGCACCGGGCATGCGCAGCGTGTTGCTGGTGGCCAGTGTCGTGCAGGTCGGATTCGATTCGTTCCATTCCTTCATGCCGGTTTATGCGCACGGCGTCGGGCTGTCGGCCTCGGCCATCGGCATTGCGCTGTCAGCCTTCGCCGTGGCCTCGTTCCTGTCGCGGCTGGCGATGCCGCGCGCCATCGCGATCTGGGGCGAGCACCGCGTCATGGCCGGTGGGTTCGTGTTCGGCGCGTTGGCCTTCTGGCTGTTGCCGATGTTCGAGGCCGCGCTGGCGCTGTCGGTGATCTCGTTCATCTTCGGCCTCTTCATCGGCTTCAGCCAACCCATCACCATGATTCTGGTATTCGCCGCGTCGGCGCCGGGACGCACCGGCGAGTCACTCGGCCTGCGCCTGACGGTCACCAATTTCATGCGCGTGATCGGGCCGGTCATGTTCGGCGCCACGGCACGGGCTTTCGGCCTCGCGCCGCTGTTCATCGTCTCCGGCGCGCTGATGTGCGTGGGTTGCTATCTCAGCGAGCGCATGGCGCGGCGCTGAAATTTCAGGCGCCGGCTCATGTGCGTGATGAGGATGGTGGCTTAAGTCACTGACTGCAAATGGAACGATTGATGGCGATTCGATGGTCGCGTTTTTCGTCTGCAACCGTGCCGAATTCATTCGCGCTTTTCGTTTGACAAAGAGTGTGCGCGCCCATAAAGTCGCCCGCATCCGACCGGGAGAGAGCTGCTGAAACCGAGCAGCCGCCGAAGGCGCAAGACCCGCAAACTCTCAGGCAAAAGGACCGGCGGACGGATGGATCGGAAACCCTTTTCCGATTCAACGACACTCTGGAGAGCAGCTGTTCCGCACGATGTTTCGCATCGGCGAGGGCAGCCACCGAAGGGGCGCGCAGCAGGATGTGACCGATTTCGGTTGCAGCCCGCTGTAATCTCTCAGGTACCAAGGACAGAGGGGTGATGTTGGCCAGCGTTTCAGGTGGCCGGAACCGTCATGAACTATCGATGACTGGCGTCCGGCATTGCCCTGTGAAACGGTGGCGGCGTCGCCCTTTTTTCATTGCTGCCGGAGATTGTGTGCAAAGCGCCTCATTGAATACCACGACACTGAAGACCACCCCGCTCAATGCCGTGCATCGCGCCCTGGGCGCGCGCATGGTCGATTTCGGCGGCTGGGACATGCCCGTGAACTACGGCTCCCAGATCGAGGAACATCATGCCGTGCGCAATGCGGCCGGCATGTTCGACGTGTCGCACATGCTCGCCGTGGACCTGCACGGTCCGCGCGTTCGTGAATTCCTCACCCGGGCACTGGCCAACAACGTGGCCAAGCTGGTGGCGCCGGGGAAAGCGCTGTACTCCTGCATGTTGAACGAGGCCGGCGGCGTGATCGACGACCTCATCGTGTACTTCTTCCGCGAGGATTTCTTCCGTCTCGTGGTCAACGCCGGCACCGCCGATGGCGACCTCGCCTGGCTGGCGGGTCTCAATATCAAACTTGGCACAGCCGTGGACATCCGCCCGCGGCGCGACTTCGCCATGATCGCCGTGCAGGGGCCGGCGGCGCGCGAGCGCGTGTGGCAGGTGTGGCCGGCAACGCGCGCCGCCACCGAGTCGCTCAAGCCCTTCAACGGTGTGCAGGTCGGTGCGCAGGTCAGTTCAGATTTCGGTGACGGCATGATCGCGCGCACCGGTTACACCGGCGAAGATGGCTTCGAACTGGTGTTCCCCGCTGCCAAGGCCGAATCGATGTGGAATCGCCTCGTAGCCGCCGGCGTGAAACCCTGCGGGCTGGGCGCGCGCGACACGCTGCGCCTCGAAGCGGGCATGAACCTCTATGGGCAGGACATGGACGACAAGGTCTCGCCGCTGGACGCGGGCCTGGCCTGGACGGTGGACCTGAAAAGCGAACGCGACTTCGTCGGCAAGGCGGCGCTCGTGGCGCGTCCGCAGGCGCAGCAGTTCGCCGGCCTGTTGCTGATTGAAAAGGGCGGCGTGCTGCGCAGCCACCAGAAGGTCATCACGCCGCAAGGCGAGGGCGAGATCACCAGCGGCACCTTCTCGCCCACGCTCGGCCAGTCCATCGCGCTGGCGCGCATTCCGCTCGGCATCGAGCCCGGCGCCACGCTGCATGTCAGCGTGCGCGACAAACAGCTCGCCGTGAAAGTCGTGAAGCTGCCTTTCGCACGCAACGGCAAGAGCCTGTTGGCAAACTGAGGGCGACCTGAGTCCCGCCTGAACCAAACGACACCACGCGATCACAAGACATCAATCCAGGAGACAACCATGAACCATCCCGACAACCTGAAATACACCGCCTCGCACGAATGGGTGCGCGCCGAAGCCGACGGCAGCTTCGTCATCGGCATCACCGACCACGCGCAGGAAGCGCTCGGTGACGTGGTGTTCCTCGAACTGCCCGAAGTGGGTCGCAAGTATTCGCAGGGCGAAGCCTGCGCCGTCATCGAGTCGGTCAAGGCCGCCTCCGACATCTACATGCCGGTGGCCGGTGAAGTGCTGGCTGTGAACAGCGCGCTGACCGACACGCCGCAGGACGTGAATGGCGACGCCTATGCGGCGTGGATGTTCCGCATCAAGCCCGACAACGCCGCCGATGCCGCCAAGCTGCTCGACGCCGCCGGTTACGAGGGCGTGGCGGGCGATCACTGATCTGCGGTATGGGGGCGATATTGCCCCCTGTTGCAACGCTCTCTGCCGCCATTGAAATAGCTGTTTCAGAAACGCACGTGTCCGAAAGAGTCCATCGACCATGAACGCTCCGCTTGTTTCTACGCCGCCTGTCTCTACGTCCCTTGTCTCTGCCCCTGTCTCCCAACCTGCCGGCGCAGCGCGCCCCACGCTGGCCGAACTGGAACAGCACGACGCCTTCATCGAACGCCACATCGGTCCCGATGCGGCGGAGCAGACCGACATGCTGTCGGTGCTCGGCTATCGCTCGCGCGCGGCGCTGATCGATGCCGTGATCCCGGCCAATATCCGGGCCAAGGCACCCCTCGCGTTGCCCGACAGCCGCACCGAAGCCGCCGCGCTGGCCGAGCTGCGCGCCATCGCGTCCAGGAACAAGGTGTTCCGGTCCTTCATCGGCCAGGGCTATTACGACACGCACACGCCGGGTGTCATCCTGCGCAACGTGCTGGAGAACCCGGCCTGGTACAC
>CANIIN010000168.1 GCA_947467405.1 Betaproteobacteria bacterium
ATCATCACTTCAACCAGGGTAAAACCGCGCTGTGTATTCATTTGAATCTCCTGTGATGGAAATATTACGAAATTGGTTCCGCAGTTTCACCATTTTCCGACGAAAGGCCGATGGCAGGGAATGAGTGGCAGTCGCCGTTTGCAGGAGCGGTAATAATGCACACTTTTCGGGGCTATCCCTTTGGGGGGAGGGGGCTGACAGCGGGCTGGAAAGCGGCGCCTGCGGTGATGGGGCAATGCCCGGGCGCGATGGGCATGGGCGCCAGGCTCGGGTTCTTGGTCTGGCCCTGAGCCGTCAGGGTGGAATGGCCCGGAAAGGCTCGCCAAATGGCGTTCTACACGAGGTTGTGTTGCCGACTTCAGGCGCAGGTCAGGGTGGTTTGCGTGGTTAGACACCGTCCAGGCTGACCAGTAGAATGCCGCCCATGAACACAGTCGCCAGCAGTCAGCATGACCAGCAGCCGTCCGGTTCCGGCACACCGCAGGAGGCGCCGCCGGCGAGCATGGCGGACAAGCTGCGCTCGCACGGGATTACCCCCACCCATCAGCGCACCCAGATCGCCAATGTGCTGTTCGAACGCCGCGAGCACCTGACGGCCGAGCGGATTCTGGGTCTGGTCAACGCACGCTACGCCGAGTCGTCCAAGGCCACGGTCTACAACACGCTCAAGCTGTTCGTGGGGAAGAAGCTCATTCGCGAACTGAACGTGGATTCGACCTGCGTGATGTACGACCCCAACACCGCGCCGCATCACCACTTCCATGATGTCGAAACGGGCCGTCTGACGGACATCCCCGACGATCAGGTTCGTCTGGCCGGCATGCCGGCCTTGCCGCCGGGCACCGTTGCCGACGGTGTCGACATCATCATCCGCACGCGATCCGTCGCCTGAAGCGCGACGCCGCGCGCTGCGGCTGGGGCTGCAGCACTACTGATAGCGCAATGCGTCGATGGGCTTGAGGTGGGCGGCCTTGCTGGCCGGATAGAAACCGAAGAACACCCCGATCGCCGCGGCCACCGAGAAGGCCAGCAGTATCGAACCCATGGTCACGATCACCGTGATGCTCGCGGCGGCATTGGCAATCGCGGCGGCGCCGACGCCGAGCACCACGCCGATCAGGCTGCCGAACAGCGAAATGATGATGGCTTCGAGCAGGAACTGCGTCAGGATGTCGCGCTCGCGCGCGCCAATGGCGATGCGGATGCCGATCTCGCGGGTGCGCTCGGTCACCGACACCAGCATGATGTTCATGATGCCGATGCCGCCCACCAGCAGCGAGATGGAGGCGATGGCCCCCAGCATCAGCGACATCACCTTGGCGGTGGCCGCCGCCGCGTTCGCCACCGCCGTCATGTTGCGAATGTCGAAGTCGTCATCCGCGCGGTCGGACAGGCGGTGGCGCTGGCGCAGCAATTGGGCCATCTCCCGTTCCGCGGCTGGCATGGCCTCGGCCGTCTTGGCCTTGACCTGGATGAAGCGCACCGTGCCCGGGAACTGGCTGCCGAACACCTTGCGCTGCGCCGTCGTGACGGGAATGAAAACGGTGTCGTCCTGGTCGCGGCCGTCCAGGCTCTGTCCCTTGCGCGCCATGGTGCCGACGACCGTAAACGGACTGCCGCGAACGCGGATCACCTTGCCGACGGCTTCTTCTTCCTCGAACAGGTTCTTCGCCACCGTGGCGCCCAGCACCGCGACGCGCGCGCTGGCCCGCACATCGGCGTCGGAGAACATCTCGCCCGAATCGATGGTCCAGTTGGCGACATCCACGTAACTGGGCGTGGTGCCGGTGACAAAGGTGCCCCAGTTGTTGGAGCCATAAACGATCTGCGCCGAGCCCGGCGATACCGGGGCGACGCCGCCCACGCTGTTCAGTTCGCCGATGGCGTCGGCGTCGTTCAGGGTCAGGGTCGGCGCATTGCCGGTGCCGATGCGCACGCCGCTGGCGGTCGATGACCCCGACAGCACGATGAACAGGTTGCTGCCCATGGTGGCGATGGAGTCCTCCACCGTGGACTGCGCGCCGCGGCCGACCGCCAGCATCATGATGACCGCCGCCACACCGATCATCATGCCGAGCATGGTGAGGAAGGTGCGCAGCCGGTTGGCGCCCATGGCGCGCCAGGCTTCCGCCAGCATGGCGCGGGTCATGACGTCACCCCCGCACGGGCGTGGTGCAGGTGCGTGACGTCGCCGTCGTGGGTGACGTGGCCGTCCACGAACTGCACCAGGCGGCGCGCATAGGCGGCGATGTCCGCTTCGTGCGTGACCAGCACGATGGTGATGCCGTCGCGCTCGTTCAGTTCGACCAGCAGCTTCATGATTTCCTGGCTGGTGGCGGTATCGAGGTTGCCGGTCGGTTCGTCGGCCAGCACCAGGCGCGGATTGTTGACCAGGGCGCGGGCAATGGCGACACGCTGTTGCTGGCCGCCCGAGATCTGGTTGGGTGCGTGGTGCATGTGCGCCCCGAGGCCGACCCTGGCCAGCATGTCGCGCGCGCGGCGCTCGCGCTCGGCGCGCGGCACGCCGGCGTACACCAGCGGCAGCGCGACATTGTCGGCGATGCTGGCGCGCTGCAGCAGGTTGAATCCCTGGAACACGAAACCGATGACGTTGTTGCGCAACTGCGCCAGCTGGTTGCGGTTCAGCGTGCTGACGTCGCTGCCGTCCAGCACGTAGCGACCGCCGCTGGGCAGGTCAAGGCAACCCAGGATGTTCATGAACGTCGACTTGCCCGAACCAGAGGGGCCCATGATGGACACGAATTCGCCCTTGCGGATATCGACGTTCACGTCCTTCAAAGCGGGCACCGGCCCGGCCTCGGTTTCGTACTGCTTGCTCAAGTGCTCGGTGTGGATGACCACCGGCGTGGCGTCGGCGACAGACGGTTGCATGGCGTTGCCTGCGGTCATGTCAGGCGCAGAACGGTCGGACATTGCACGGCACGTCGCCAGTTGTGCGCAGGCGCATCAGAACAGCCGCATGCGGAACGCGCCGGGCTGGGTGCCCGATGGCTTGGCTGTCTCGGTGGTGCCGACGATGATGTCCGCGCCGGGCTGCAAGTCCGACGACACGACCTCGACGTTGCGGCCGTCGGTGATGCCGGGTCGGATCTGCACCGCCTTGGGTGCGCCATTGTCGAGTACGTAAACCGTCGCGCGCGGTCCTTCGCCGCGACCTTCACGCGGCCCGCCGCGCCGCGGCTGGCGCGGTTCATTGGCGACGTCTTCCGGCTTGAAGCGCAACGCCGCACTCGGCACCAGCAGCACGTCCTTCTTTTCCGCCACGATCACACTCACGTAGGCGGTCATGCCCGGCATCAGGACCTCATCCGGGTTGTTGACGTTGACCACCACGTTGTAGGTCACCACGTTCTGTTGCGTGACGGCATTCAGCCGGATCTGCCGGACGTCGGCCTTGAAGGAACGGTTCGGAAAGGCGTCCACGCTGAAGATCACCGGCTGACCGACCTTGATGTTGCCGATGTCGGCTTCGGCAAAGCTCGAGTAGATCTGCATCTTGCGCAAGTCCTGCGCGATCTGGAACAGCGTCGGGGTCTGCAGGCTGGCGGCGACCGTCTGGCCCAGATCGACGTTGCGCGACACCACCACGCCGGAGACCGGCGAGCGGATCACGGAGTAATTGAAGTTGGTGCGGTCTTTCTGCAACTGCGCGGCGGCCTGCTCCAGTTGCGCCTGCGCCGATTTTTTTGCCTGGGTGCTGACGTCGAAGTCCTGGCGCGAGATGTATTCCTGCTTGAACAGGTTCTGCGCTCGCGCCTCGTTGGCGTTGGCGAGGTCGAGCGCGGCGCGCGCGCTGGATACGCCGGCCTCGGTCTGCTTGACCTGCGCCGACAACAGCGCCGGATCGAGTTCCAGCAGAATCTGCCCGGCCTTGACGTGATCATTGAAATCCGCGCGCAGTTTCATGACCGTGCCGGATACCTGCGTGCCCACATTGACCAGCACCACCGGGTTGAGCGTGCCGTTGGCCGACACGGTCTGCGTGACGTCGCCGTTCTTGGACTGCACGGTGCGGTATTTCTTCTCCGCGCCGGCGCTGGACTGCTTTTGCCAGGCGTACCAGCCCCCCGCGCCGGCGGCGATGATCAGCAGCAGCAGCGTCCAGCGATTGAAAAGGAATCTCGAGACTGTCATGAGCGGAATTTCCCGTGTGGAACGCGGTGGTGTTGGGGGGAGGCAGTGATCATCATGGTCTGGCTGCTGCGGCCGGAACGGCCGGCGCCATGAGGGCGCCGCCGCGGTTCAGGCTGCCGAGCGTGTCGATGTCGAGCCTGCCCATGGCCTGCGCCAGTTGTGCGCGCGCGATCTGCCAGCTGTAGGTGGCCTGGATATTCTGCTGGCGCGCGCTGGCCAGGGCGGTCTGCGCGGTGAGCAGATCGATGATGGTGCCGACGCCGGCCTGGTAACGTCCCAGCGCCACGCGCGCCGAGGCGTCCGCGCTGGCGACGAGATCGGCGCTGCTCTTCACCGACTGCGAACCGGTGTTGAGCGCGTTGTAGGCCTGCCAGACGTCCAGTGCGATCTGCAGTCGCAGGCTGTCGCGCTGCGCGATCTGGTTCTCGACCTGCGCCTCGGCCGCCTGGATGCGGTAGGTCGTGCCGTAACCGCTGAAGATCGGCACGCTCAGCGAAATGCCGATGGCCTGATTCTGGAACGACGGCGAGAGGCTGGTGTCGCTGAAACTGGCGCTGGTCGACACCGATATCGACGGCATGCCGGCGGCGCGTGCCGCCGCGACGTTGGCTTGCGCGGCTTTGACCTGCGCTTCGGCGGCGGCAAGGTCGGGGCGGCGCTGGCGAGCGTCGTCGATCACGCCGCGAACGTCCTGATCGAACTTCTCGTCCGGCAGTTTCACGATTGGCGGCGCGACATCGACCGTGGTGTTGGCATCGAGGCCGACGGCGTTGGCCAGCGCCCCCTGCGCATTGCGCGCCGCGCCTTCGGCCTGGATGCGATTGAACGCCGCCTGCGAAAAGGCGGTCCGGGCCTGCAGCCGGTCCGCCGGCGTGCCGGTGCCGGCGTCGTAGCGGGCCGTGGCCGCCTTCAGGCTGGCTTCGGTGGAACGCTCCGACTCGCGCGCTGCATCCACGGCGGCGCGCGTCGAGAACAGCGTGTAGTAGGCCTGCACCACATTGAAGAAGGTCCGCTGCAGGGTGGCGTCCTGCGTCAGGCGCGTGGCGGTGAGCGTCTGCAAGGCGTTTTGCAGGGCGGCGTCGCGTGCGCCGAAATCGTAGAGCACATAGCTGGCCGAGAGTCCTGCCGACTCCTGGTTGAAAGCCGATGAACTGCGGCTGGAGGCGCTGCCGTCGCTGCGATTGCGGCTCGCCGACACAGTGCCGCTCAGCGTGGGCAGGAAGGCCGACCGCGCAACCCCGACCTGCGCCGTCGCGGCGCGTGTGCTCGCCCAGGCGGCGCGCGTCTGCGGGTTCTGGCACAGGGCGCGATCGACGATGTCGGCCAGCGACAAGGTCTGAGTCGGCGCGCCCGCGTCAAAGCGGCATGGCGCCAGGTCGGCGGGTTCGCCTGCAGGCGTTGCGCCGGCGGCGGACTTGCCGAGAGTGCCCAGCACCGAAGGCGGGGCCAGCGAGCGCACCGACAGCGGGTCAGGGCTGCGTTCTGCCGTGCCGCCTTCCTGCGTGTCGGCCGCGAAGGCGTGTGTTGGGGCCAGCACAGTGCCCGTGCCGAGGAGCAATGCTAACGCCACCGAATTGGCTAGCGCCAATCGAGTCGACGGCATGGTGTTGGAGATCACAGACGATGCGTTGCAAACGGATTTTTCTGAAGGCATGCAGCGAATTTTAGGCCAAAACGGCTCGCCGGCTACCAATGCGGGTGGGAATGCGGGTAAAACATTGTAACGATCGAATGAAGCCCCCTGATTGCCCGCAGGCGATCGCTTTATCGGAGCGATGAGGCGATGTCTGGCTTCGATTCGGCGCCTCTGCAGCCCGGCGCATCGAGGCAGTTATTCCCGGCCCTCGATTCGGATATAATGCACGCCCTTGCCGTCAACGCCTCAAATGCTGATGTAGCTCAGTCGGTAGAGCAACTGATTCGTAATCAGTAGGTCGCCAGTTCGATTCCGGCCATCAGCACCATTGAAATCAAGTCGTTGTCAATAATCAGAGGGCCCGATTCCTGCCATCGGTACCTGATTGGTACCCAAGCGCAGCGGTGAATGTTTGCAATGGCCTTCAAACTCTCTGGCCATAGAGCATTGGCGCACACTGGCCTGGCCACCACCCGATTCAATTCGGCGCAGCCCCCAGCCCCAAGAAAAATCCTGCCAGTCCGACCGGTACCGGTAGCCCGCCCCGAATAGATTGACCTCCTCCG
>CANIIN010000169.1 GCA_947467405.1 Betaproteobacteria bacterium
GTTGCGTATCAGTAGTTCATGACTTGCCAGGTTACGACTTGCCATCGCGCACCGGCATGACGTTGTCGACGCCGCCGTCCACGTGGAGTGTATTGCCGGTGATGTAGGAACCGGCGCTGGAGGCGAGGAAGATGACCGAACCGCAGATCTCATGCGGCTCGGCGGGACGCGCCAGCGCGATCAACTGGCGGTACTTGTCCAGCACCACCGGATTGTCCTTGATGGCGGTGGCCATCTCGGTGAGGAACAGGCCCGGCGAAATGGCGTTTACGGTGATGCCGTGGGCGCCAAGTTCGCAGGCCAGCGAGCGCGTCAGGCCTTCCACGCCGGCCTTGCTGGCCGAGTAGGCCAGCAGGTTGTCGCGGCCGACGGTGGCGACGTAGGAGGAGATGTTGATGATGCGGCCCTCCTTGCGTTCGATCATGCCGCGAGCTGCTTCGCGGCACAGCAGGTAGACCGAACGCGTGTTGACGCTGTGCGCCTGGTCCCATTGTTCCAGCGTCGACTCGAGCAGCGGCGCGCGCGGCATGGCCGCCGCATTGTTCACCAGAATGTGGGGTGAGCCATGCTGGTCGCGGATGCGAGCGAACGTCTCGACGACCGCTTTTTCATCGGCCAGGTCGACTGCTTCACAATCGGCCTTCCCGCCCGCTGTGCGGATGGCCTGCACGGCCTCCTCGAGCTTCTGCTTGTCGCGCGCGGCCAGGATAACGTGGGCGCCGGCTTCGGCCATCGATCCGGCGATGACACGACCGAGGCCGCGCGATGCGCCGGTGACCAGCGCGACTTTACCTTCCAGTGAAAATAGCTTCATGTGTCCTGCCAGTGTGTGCGGTTGAAAACTGCTGCGAGTGGCTCGATCAGACGGGGTCCAGCACGACCACGGGGATTTCCCGGCCGGCCGATTTCTTCTGGTAGTCGTCATAGGACGGAAAAACCTTGGCCATCATGTCCCACAGCTTCTGGCGCTCGGCCCCGCTTGCGGTACGCGCCTTGGCGTTGAACTTGCGATCCTTGATCTGCACGGCCACTTCGGGATGGGCGGCGAGATTCTTGTACCAGCCGGGATGGTCCGGCGCCCCGCCCTTGGAGGCGATGATGACGTAGCTGCCGCCGTTGTCGCCGTAGAACAGCGGCATGATGTACTGCTGACCGCTCTTGCGGCCGGTGGTGGTCAGCAACAGCGCCGAGATCGGTGTTGCGTTGGGCGCCGAGAGCGGCGCCCACATGTGGCCCTGGGCACCGTTGGTGGACAGGTACAGGTTCAGGTGGTCGAGGATCCAGCCGGCAAGGCCGGGGGCGGGTATGGGTTGGGTCATCATGTTTTCCTTTGTTGTGGGGTGGTGCGACGGTTAAGGAAGCGCTGATCAAGTTGCGAATATGAACAAGGCCGTCGGCGCTTCCCTCTGAAGTGGGAGATATACAAGGGGGCTTGCCCCCTTGTTCAGTGAATCCTTAAGCATCATTCCTGATGTGCGATATTGGGCAGGCCGAGCATGGCGATGAACTGTCCCATGCCGATGTAGTTGGCCACCGACATGCCGAGTTCGACGATTTCCTCGTGAGTGAACACGTCCTTCAATTCTGACCATAGCGCATCGTTCACGCCATGATGGTCGTGCCACATCTGGTCCGCATAACGAACGGCGGCGCGTTCGCGCGGCGACAGGCGCGGGTCATCGAACTGCCCGGCCATGATCGACTTGGCCAGTTCTTCCTCGACGATCTGCTCGCCCGACCGGGCGAGATGGCGTCCGTGCATTCAATAATGGCACTGGTTGAGTTCGGCGATGCGCAGTCGCGCGATCTCCTTGGTGCGCAGTTCCAGCTTGCCCTTGTAATGCATCTGGTTGTAGTAGGGCAGGAATTTCTTGTAGAGCTCGGGCGCGTGACCCAGTTGGAAACTTTCCACCGGATCGGCGCCGCGATCCACGCGCATCTGCAGTTCGGGATCGAGCGGCTTCACGTTCGGCATGCGCGGAATCGGGCATGACATCGCCGGCGGCTCTTGATCGGGCTTGTCCGTCATGTTGCATCCTCCTGATGGCTGAAAGCCCGTCTGGGCGGGCTGGGTGACCTGCGTGATCGAATCGAGCCTGCATTCTATGCGCAACGCGGTCCCTGCGCCGCAGGCGCTCCAGGAAGACCGCCGGCGCACCAGGAAGGCTGCCGGTTCGTTCAGGGTTCAGCCGTCGCGCTTGAGGATCTCGCGCAGTTCCGTCTTCAGCACCTTGCCGTAATTGTTCTTGGGCAGGGCGTCGATCAGGCGGTAGACGCGCGGCCGCTTGAAGCGCGCAATGTGATCGAGGCAGAAATTGTCCAGGTCGGATTGCTCCACCGTGGCGCCCGGCTGTCTGACGATGAAGGCCACCACTTCCTCGCCCCATTCGTCATGGCGCCTGCCGATCACGGAGACTTCGGCGATGGCCGGGTGCTTCAGCAGCACTTCCTCCACTTCTCGCGGATAGATGTTGCTGCCGCCGGAGATGATGACGTCCTTGGATCGGTCCATCAGCGTCAGAAAGCCGTCTGCGTCCAGCGCGCCGACATCGCCCGTCCACAGCCAGCCGTCGCGCACGGTCCTGGCGGTGGCCTCGGCATTGCGCCAGTAGCCACTCATGACCGGGTCGCCGCGCACCAGGATCTCGCCCGGTTCGCCGGTGGGCAAGGGTGTGCCATCGGCGGCGGCGATGCGCACCTCCACCAGCGACTGCGCCACGCCCACCGAGGCGATGCGCTGCTCCCAGCGCGGGTGCTTCGAATCGGAGAGGTGTTCGCGTGACAGGGCGGTGATGGTCATGGGACTTTCGCCTTGCCCGTAGATCTGCGCGAAACACTGTCCCATCACGTCGAGGGCGCGCTTGATGTCTTCCAGGTACATCGGTCCGCCGCCGTAGATGATGGTCTTGAAGCCGCTGGAGTCGGCGCCGGTCTCTGCCTGATGATCGACCAGGCGCTTCACCATGGTCGGGGCGGCGAACAGGGTCACATGGCCGTAGTGCTTGGCCAGTGCGGCCAGTTCGGCCGGGTCGAAACCACCGGATTCCGGCACCACGTGCTTGGCGGCTCGCACCATGAAGGGAATGTTGTACAACCCGGCGCCGTGGGATATCGGGGCGGCATACAGCATGGTGTCGTGCGCATCGACGCCATCCACGTCGGTGAAGTAGCAGGCCGTCATGGCCAGCAGCATGCGGTGCGTCTCCATCACGCCCTTGGGACGGCCGGTGGTGCCCGAGGTATAGAACAGCCAGGCCAGATCGTCCGGTTCGCGGTCGGTGAGAGGCAGCGGTTCAGCGGCCTGCATGGCGGCGTAATCGCTGCCGCCGGCGCGCAGCACTCTCTTCACGGATGGCGCGTTGCCCAGTTCGGCGTCGGCATTGTCTTCGGCCACGAACAGCAGGGATGATTCGGAGTCGTCGAGGATGAACAGCGCTTCCTTGGGGTGCAGCTTGGCATTGATGGGCACCACCACCAGGCCCGCCCACCAGATGGCGTAGATCAGTTCCAGATAGGCCGGCGAATTGGCCATGTACAGCGCGACGCGGTCGCCTGGCGCGAGGCCGGCCTCATCGCGAAGGCAACGCGCCATGCGCGCCACGCGCGTGGACAGTTGGCCGTAGTTGGAGAGCAGTCTGGTGCCGCTGAAGAGCGCCGGCCGCGTCGGGTAGACCCGCGCGGCGCGTGCCAGCAGTTGTGCGACGTTCATGCCACGCGTTCCAGGATGCTGACGTAATTGGCCACCGCGGCACCGCCCATGTTGAACACGCCGGCCAGCTTCGGGTTGTCCAGTTGCATGTCGCCGGCTTCCCCCGCCAGTTGCATGGCCGAGAGCACGTGCATGGACACGCCGGTGGCGCCCACCGGATGGCCCTTGGCCTTCAAGCCGCCCGACACGTTGACCGGCAGCGCGCCGTCGCGCATCACTATGCCTTGCTCCAGCAGACTGGCGCCCTGGCCCGGCGCGGCGAGGCCCATGGCTTCGTAGGCGAGCAGTTCGGCAATGGTGAAGCAGTCATGCACTTCGACGAACGACAGGTCGTGCACCTTGCGGCCGGCCGTCTTCAGGGCCTGTTGCCAGGCGCGGCGCGGGCCTTCGAAGCTCAGTGTGTCGCGTTGCGACATCGGCAGCAGGTCGTTCACCTGCACCCGCGCGTTCAGGCGGATGGCGCGGCGGAAGCGCTTCGCTTCGCGCTCGTCGGCGAGAATCAGCGCGGCGGCGCCGTCCGACACCAGAGAGCAGTCGGTCTTGCGCAAGGGCGCGGCGACCATGGGATTGCGCTCGGAGACGGTATTGCAGAATTCGAAGCCGAGATCCTTGCGCATCTGCGCATACGGATTGTGCACCCCGTTGGCGTGGTTCTTGGCGGCGATCATCGCCAGCGTCGCCGAGTGGTCGCCGTAGCGCTCGAAGTAGGCGCCGGCCAATTTTCCGAAGATGCCCGGGAAGGTCATGCCCTGCGAGGACTCTTCCTTGAAGTACGAGGCGTTGCCCAGCGCGCGCGTCACTTCCGTGCCGGAGATCCCCGTCATCTTCTCCGCGCCGATCACCAGCGCAAATTTGGCGCGGCCGGCGTCGATGGCGTCGCAGGCGCCGTAAAGCGCCGCTGCGCCGGAGGCACAGGCGTTCTCCAGTCGCGTGGCCGGTTTCCAGCGCAGAGCCGGGTCGGCGCCGAAGGCCATCGACGAGCAGAACCCGTCGGGAATCATGCCGGCATTGAAGTTGCCGAGCCACACGCCGTCGATCTCGGCGCCCGTGATGTCGGCATCGACCAGCGCTCCCTTGGAGACGCCCTGGATCAGCGCTTCGATGTCCTGGCCGTCCAGACGGCCGAAGGGTGAATGTGCCCAGCCTACGATGCATACGCCCATTGCGTTTTCTCCTGTTGTTCGGCGGGGCGTGCGATACCCGCCTGGAATGCGTGATGGTACCGAAGATCGGTGCGGCGCATGAGGCAGGCCTCCCGGCTGGGTTGGGTGCCTGTAGATGTCCATCTGGAGCGGATCTTCAAGGGGTTCTCCTCTGGAAGAGTATGCTTGTCCCTCGTGGAAACATGAGTGCCGTGGCGGTCAAAGACTGTCGGGTCCGCATTATCCAGGTCGCCGTGCGGTGCGACGGCCCGGGATAGGCGTCGTCGCTTAGATGTTCGCCGGTCTTCCGGCATGACCAATCAAGCCTGCTTTCGCGAACTCCAGGAACTCTTCCACTGCTTGCTCGACATTCTGCGGATCACAGGCACCATGCGAACGGTATTGGATCCATTGCGGCCGTACGCACAACCTCATGACGCCGCCGACGACATGGAAGAGCCTCCAGTAGATCTTGGCGGGCGGGTAACCCGGCAGCGACTTCATGATCAGCGGATCGAGCTGCTCCCAGATGATGTCGAAATGATGATTGGCCAGTTTGGCGATCACCGGATCCGATTCCGTTGTCGCGCGCGAAATCAATTCGGCGATTACCTGCCCATCCGTTCCGACGGTGGCGTTGATGAAGGCGCCAACAAATGCGCGCAAGGTCCTCTCGAGCAGATCGTCTGCCCCCGAAGTCAAGGAGTGGCAGGCTTTCAACCGCTCGGTGCAGTCGCGTGCGATGGGGTCGAGGCGCCTGGCGATGACTGCTTCGAACAGCTTGCGCTTGTTTCCGAAATGGTAGTTGATCGCGGCGACATTGACGCCTGCCTCGGCGTTGATCTGGCGCAATGACACGCCGTGAAATCCTGCGCCGACGAACAACCGCTCCGCCACATCAAGGATGCTGGCACGGGTCAGTTCGGTCCGTGCGTCCGGTTTGCGGGGCTTGGCTGCACGCCTCTTGCGCGCAACCGGTCGCTCGGCGGCGCGCCTTGAATCAGCCGAACGCTTCACGCGCCCAGCTGCAACAGCCTTCTTTTGCAGAACCATCGCTAGCCCAACGCCCGAGGAATGACCAATGCCAATTGCGGAAAGAAAACCAGCAGCACGAGAAGGATCAGCAACGCCACGGAAAACGGTGTGGTCGCGATCAACAACGTTCGCATCGTAACACCGGGCACGAGTGCTTGAATCACGAACAGATTGATGCCGATAGGGGGCGTGATCATGCCCAGTTCCACGACGACAACCAGCACCACGCCAAACCAGATCGGATCGAATCCAAGTCCGGTGACGATGGGGAAGAAGATGGGCAAGGTCATCAACATCATCGAAACCTCTTCCAGAACAACGCCCAGCAGCGCATAGATCACGATGATGATCAGCATGACGGATATCGGGCTGACGTTCAGGCCCCGGACGAACTCGCCCAGTTGGCTGGGCACCCCGGAGACCACCACGAAGTTCGAAAACACAAAGGCGCCGAAGA
>CANIIN010000170.1 GCA_947467405.1 Betaproteobacteria bacterium
ATGCGGCGGCCGACCCCGGCCCGCGCGCCAACCTGATCCTGTGCTACGTGATCGGGCGCTGGCACCAGTTCGCCAAGAGCGGCTTCAAGAAGAAGCCCACCGACGGCGCCGACAAGCAGTTGCCGCTGCTGCTGGTTTGATCCGGGCCTGAACGCGCCCGGTTCTAAAGCGGCGTCAGGCCGGCGGCTTTCACCACCGGCGCCCATTTGGCGATCTCGGCCTTCATGACCTCGTCGAACTGGGCAGGTCCTGCCCAGTCGGGATTGGCGCCGAACTGGCGCAACCGCGTAATCACTTCCGGATCCTGCAGCGCCTTGTTGAAGGCGTCGGCCAGCTTGTTGACGATGGGCCGCGGCGTGGCGGAAGCCACGGCGATGCCGAACCAGATCGGCACGTTGAAGCCGGGCAGGCCTGAAGCGGCAACGGTAGGCACATCAGGCAGATCCGGAGACGGCGTGGCGCCGCTCACTGCGAGTCCGCGCAGCTTGCCGGAACGGATCAGCGGCAACACATTGGTGAGTTGGTCGAATGAGGCATGCACCTGGCCAGCCAGCATGGCCTGCAACGCCGCGCTGCCGCCGTTGTAGGGCACGTGCAAAACCTCGATGCCGGCCATCTGCGCAAACAGCACGGCGGCCAGTTGCGTGGTGGTGCCGTTGCCGGTGGAACTGAAGTTGAGCTTGCCGGGATTGGCCTTGGCCCAGGCGATCAGTTCGCGCACGTTCTTCGCCGGGAAGTCGTCCCGCACATAGAGCACGTTCGGTATCTGCACCAGGCGCCCGACGCCGGAGAAGTCCTTGAGCGGATCGAACGGCATGGTCTTGTAGACGTTCGGTGCGACGCCGTGCAGCGCGGTGGTCGTATTGAGCAGGTAGTAGCCATCGGCCGGGCGCTTGGCGACGTAGTCGGCGGCCACGATGCCCGCCGCACCGATCTTCGATTCGACCAGGACCTGTTGGCCGAGCGTCTTCTGCAGGCTCGGAATGAAGATCTTCATGAGCAGATCGGAAGGCCCGCCGATGGCGCCGCTGATGACGATCCACAAAGGCCTGGTGGGCCAATCGGACTGCTGCGCATGAAGAGTCGGGCTGATGCCGACCGTGAGCAGAATCAAAACAAGCAGTCGTTTCATTGCGGCATCCTTGTCCAAGTGTGAGGTGGATTCAGTGTATCGGCAACGTCGATAATTCAGCACATGCGCGACAGGATAATCCATGCCGGATTTCGCGAGGAAGAGCACCGAAAAAAATCTGGTATACCGTGAAGATGCCCGTCCCTATTGGATCTTCAAGATGTTTTGACGGTGGGAAGTGAGGACGACGATAACGACGGCGATAGGTTTTTTGCGGTCAGCTATGCGCTTCGCCGCAGACGTTGCAACGCTTGTCGCGTGACAGACGCAGCTTGCGCCAGTCCGATTTCAATGCGTCGAAGATCACCAGCCGGCCGGCCAATGTGTCACCCGCGCCAGTGATGAGCTTCAGCGCTTCGGCGGCCTGCAGCGTGCCGATCATGCCGGTGAGCGGCGCGAACACGCCCATCACCGCGCAACGTTCCTCGGCCTGCTCGGCGTCTTCCGGGAAGAGGCACGCATAGCATGGGCTGTCCGGCTGGCGCAGGTCGAATACGGCCAGCTGCGCATCGAAGCGGATGGCCGCGCCGGACACCAGTGGTTTCCCGTGCTTCACGCAGCTGCGATTGACGGCGTGGCGCGTGGCGAAGTTGTCGGAACAGTCCAGCACCACGTCGGCGCGCGCCACCTCGGCGTCGAGCGCGTCGCCTTCGAGACGTCCGTTGATGGTCTCGACACGTGTTTCCGGATTGAGCCGCGCCAGTGTGGCCCGGCCCGACTCGACCTTGGGCTGCCCGATGGAGTCGGTGGCATGCAGGATCTGGCGCTGCAGGTTGGTGAGATCCACCGTATCGCCATCGGCCAGTGCGATGGTGCCGACGCCGGCCGCGGCCAGGTACATGGCGGCTGGTGAGCCAAGGCCGCCCGCGCCGACGACCAGCACGCGTGCATCGAGCAGTTTCTGCTGTCCCTCGACCCCGATCGTGTCGAGCAGGATGTGGCGCGAATAGCGCAGCAGTTGCTGATCGTTCATGGTGTGTGGAAGTGGCTCATCGCGAATGCGCGGCGCGGCAACTCGATTGATGATGATGCTGCGCCAGCCCTGCTGCGCCATGGCGGCGCAAGCAGGTGGGAGAAATCAATTCCTGGCCGGGGCCGGCGTGGTGGCCGGCGCCTGTGCGCTTTGGACCTTGGTCTTCACCACGGGCAGGCCCTTGAGATGGTTCAGCCCCTGCTGGAACACGAAGTCCTTTTCAGTGGCGAACTCGAGCGGCACGAACGGCTTGTTCTCGTCCGCGTCATCCTTTGCCTTCGGCGCTGCCTTGGCAACGGGCTCGGGCTTCTTCTCGACAGCCGGCTTGTCCTTGTCTGCGGGATTGGCCAGGTGCTTGTCGAGGTCGGCCTCACGCAGTTTCATCTCCGGCGCAGTCGGATCTTCGACTTCGATGTCCGGCACGATGCCCTTGGCCTGGATCGAGCGTCCGCTCGGCGTGTAGTAGCGCGCCGTGGTCAGCTTGATGGCGGTGTTGTTGCCCAGGGGCATGATGGTCTGCACCGAGCCCTTGCCGAAGGTCTGCGTGCCGATGATGGTGGCGCGTTTGTGGTCCTGCAGCGCACCGGCCACGATTTCGGATGCCGAGGCGGAACCGCCGTTGACCAGCACCACCATGGGCACGGTCTTGATGCCGGCCGGCAGGCCCTTCAGATAATCGTCGCCACGTCCGCGCAGGTAGTCCTCCGGTGTGGCCAGGAACTTGCGCTTGGCATCCTCGGTGCGGCCGTCGGTGGAGACCACCAGCGCCTTGGAGGGCAGGAAGGCGGCGGTGATGCCGACGGCGCCGTTCAGGACGCCGCCCGGGTCGTTGCGCAGATCGAGCACCAGGCCCTTCAGCGGCCCCTGCTTGTACAGCGTATCGATGGCCTTGGCCACGCTCTCGGCGGAATGTTCCTGGAATTGCGCGACACGGATCCATCCGTAGCCGGGCTCGATCATTTTCGATTTCACGCTCTGCACGCGGATGACGTCGCGAATCAGCGTAACCTCGAACGGCTTTTGCTCGCCCTTGCGCACGATGGTGAGGCGGATGGCGCTCTTGGGTTTGCCGCGCATGCGCTTGACGGCGTCATTCAGGCTCATGCCCTTGATCGGGGTGTCGTCCAGCTTGACGATCAGGTCGCCGGATTTCAGGCCGGCGCGAAAGGCCGGCGAGTCCTCGATGGGCGACACGACCTTGACGAAGCCGTCTTCCATGCCGACCTCGATGCCGAGGCCGCCGAATTCGCCCTGCGTGCCGACCTGGAGTTCCTTGAAGGCGTCCTGGTCAAGGTAGGCCGAGTGCGGGTCGAGGTCGGTGATCATGCCGTTGATGGCGCCGTTGATGAGCTTCCTGTCCTCGACGGTTTCGACATAGCCCGACTTGATGGCGCCGAACACTTCGGCGAAGGAGCGCAGCTCGTCGATCGGCAGCGGCAGTCGCGTGGTGCTGCCGTCGCGCTGCGCGACCGCGGAAAAGTTCAGCGACAGCAGGACGCCGGCGATCACGCCGATCAACACCAGTCCGGCCTGTTTGATCTTGCTGCCCTTGATGCTTGTACCGCTCATTGCTGCTCTCCAGAGGGTCATTGCGTAATGCGAGTGTTGCCCATGTCGTCGATGTCATTCGCACTGGCATTGCTAGTCATTGCAAGCGGCCTGCGCTGGGTGGAGTCAGACGCGGTTCGCGCATCGTTCCCGCGCACATCATTCCCGGTTGCATGCAGATGGGGCCGACGCAGCGCACTTGCAACAGTAACCCGCAATCCTGCGCGGCGATAGACCAAACGGGAACTGAAACAATCTGTTACTTCGAAGCCACCCACTTCATCGGGTCGAAAGGCTGACCCTCGTGGCGGATTTCAAAGTATAAACCCGATTCGACGCTGCCGCCGCTGGATCCGGTGGTGGCCACCGCATCGCCGGCCTTCACGATTTCGCCCACCTGCTTCAAAACCGCCTCGTTGTTGCCGTAGATGGTCAGGTAGCCCTCGCCGTGGTCGAGGATCAGCAGGTTGCCGAAGCCGCGCATCCACTCGGCAAACACCACCCGGCCGCGGGCCACGGCGCGTACTTCCTGGCCGCTGGCGGCGCGGATGAACAAGCCCTTCCAGGAGGGGCCGCCCCCGGCGCGCAGCTTGCCGAAGCGGCCCAGCAGTTCGCCGCGGATGGGCAGGCGCAGGCTGCCCTTGAGCTTGGCGAAGGCGGCGCCGGCCAGTTCGGCGGCTCCTTCCGCAGCACTGACCGCCGGCGCATTGCTGGCAGCACCCCCACCGGCAGGGGGGGCTTTGTCCTTGTCGGCGGCGCGACGCTTGGATTTGGCTGCTGAGCGAGCCTTGCTGCTCTGATCGGCGATGACGCGGCCCAGTTCCTCGACCAGGCGGGTCAGGCGATTTTCGTCGCGCTCCAGGCTTTTCACCTGCTTGCGCTGTTCGCGAATCTGCGCGGAGACCTTTTCCAGCACTTTCTTGCGGCTGGTCTGCTCCCGGGCGATGCGATCGCGTTCCTTCTTCTGCTCCGCTTCGATCTCGGCCAGTTCCTCGGTCTTGTCGCGGGTTTCGCCTTCCAGTTCGCGCAGCCGGGCGAGGTTGGCGCGCAGGGTGCGGATCAGCGCCGCCTGGGCACGCGACACGTAGCTGTAGTAATGCAGGTCGCGTGCCGTCTGGTTGGGGTCCTGCCCGCTGACCATGAGCTTCAGGTAATCCACGTCGCCGCCAAAATAGCGCAGCGTGAGCATGTGGCCGATGGCGTCCTGGCGCGAGCCGAGTTCGGACTCGATGCCGCGCGCCTCGGCCCCCAGGCGCGCCAGCTCATTGCGCGCGTTCTGCCGTTCGACGACGAGGCCGCGCAACTCGCGATTGGCTTCGGAAATGGCGCGTTCCGACTCCCGCAGGGCGTCGCGCGCTTCGTTGCGCGACTCTTCCTTGCTGGCAATGTCGTTTTTCAGGGATTCGATGCGGCTGCGCAGTTCACGCAGGTCGGCGCTGTCGGCCTTGGGGGCGGCGCGCTTGGTGGCTGCCAGCGCGACGGGTTGCAGCAGGGCGCTGGCGGCCATCAGGACGAGCATGCCGGGTAGAACAACTGGCAGCGCGGCGGCAAGCCGCTTGAATCGGCTCACCGATAAGGCCATCAGGCGACGACTTTCAGGAAATCCTCCAGCGAAAATCGCCACCGGCGGTGTTCACTGTTTCGCCTTGCCCTGGTTCGCGACGGCCTTCATGGCCGCCTCGATTTCCGCCTGATCGCCGAGGTAGTAGCTGCGGATGGGCTTCAGCGCGGCGTCCAGTTCGTACACCAGTGGCTGGGCGGTCGGCACGTTCATTTCCACGATCTGGTCGTCGCTGACATTGTCGAGGTACTTGATCAGCGCGCGCAGCGAGTTGCCGTGCGCGGCGACCACCACGCGCTTGCCTTCGCGCACCGACGGCGCGATGACGTTGTTCCAGTACGGCACCACGCGCGCCACGGTGTCTTTGAGGCATTCGGTGAGCGGCAGTTCGCCTTCTTTCAGCGCCGCGTAGCGTGGATCGCCGCCTTCGTGGCGTGGATCGTCGCGCGTCAGGGCGGGCGGCGGAGTGTCGTAGCTGCGGCGCCACGCCAGCACCTGCTGGTCGCCGAACTTGGCGGCGGTTTCAGCCTTGTTCAGGCCCTGCAATGCGCCGTAATGGCGCTCGTTCAGTCGCCAGGAATGGTTGATCGGCAGCCACATGCGGTCCATTTCGTCGAGCGCCATCCACAGCGTGCGGATGGCGCGCTTCAGGACGGAGGTGTAGGCGACGTCGAAGTCGAAGCCTTCGGCCTTCAGCAGTTGACCGGCGCGTTTGGCCTCGGCACGGCCCTTGTCGGTGAGGTCGACGTCGGTCCAGCCGGTGAAGCGGTTTTCCTGGTTCCAGGTGGATTCGCCATGGCGAAACAGTACGATTCGGTGCATTTTCGGTGCTGGTTGGGTTGGGTGGCCCGTATAATACCCGATCAATGCGCCGCTTTTGCGCGCAAACCCGTGACTTTCACGTCGTATTGGCGTTGTTTCTCGGCTTTTTCGAGCCGGCAATTTTCGAAACAGCGTTCGAGACGAGGTTCGAAACAGCGCGCGTTCCACTAGGAGACACCGGTTCCATGGATGCGATGAAGTTCCTGAACGACAACATTCTGATGGTTGGCCTGGCGGCCGTCAGTGGTGCAATGCTGGTCG
>CANIIN010000171.1 GCA_947467405.1 Betaproteobacteria bacterium
CGACATGGCGTAGAGTGTCAGCAACCGACATGTCAGGGACCACGTTGCGGCCAACCATTTCGTCAACTATCAAGTCGACTCAATCTAGTTGGGCTGCAGTCGAGACACTGCAACTTGCAGAGGCCGATCAATAATTTATTTGGAGGCAAGGATGACAACCGAACTCTTTTATCTCTTATTGACCGCCATTCTCACTGGGGTGCTCTGGATTCCTGTCGTCATAGGCTACGCGGGACATCCCGGGACAGACCACGATTTCCCTTCCTCGCCGCTCCATGACAAAGTCCAACCGGCGGGCGTATCATCGTCCAACTGATTCGCGGAGGTTCGCATGTCCACTCAGCTTGAAACGATCGAGGCTCAGGCGCTGTCCCTCACCCTTGAAGAGCGCGCCCAACTCGCCGACCGGCTGATCACCAGCCTCTTTAAAGACCAGAATATCGAAGATGCATGGTCGATCGAGGTCGAACGCCGGATCAAGGACATTGAAAGCGGTCGCAGCAAGCTCATTCCGGCTTCGGAGGCCATCGCGCGCGCGCGCGCAGCAATCAAGTGACTCCATCGGTCAGCCCGGAGGCCGATCGCGAACTGACCGAGGGGGCTGTTTACTATGCTCGGGAGGGCGGCAGGGAGCTCGGGCTTGCCTTCATCGCCGAATTTGAGCGATCCTTGGGCCTCCTTTCCCTTCATCCGCACATCGGTGCGTCATGGCGGAACCAGAGGCGCCGCTTCTCAATGCGACGATTTCCCTACAGCATCATCTACTATCTGCGCGACGACGAACTTCGTGTCGTCGCCATCGCGCATCACAGGCAGCGGCCTGGTTACTGGGCGGGTCGAAGGTAGACAAGCCTGCTCTCCGCGCGGACACCCACCTTGCTCTATCTACAGACCACGCAGAAGGCCAGAGATGAACTCGGCATTGGCCGCCAGCGGCTGGACACGGCTGGCGAAACGGCCTCCCCATTGGGCAACTGGATGCTCAACGTGGTTCCGGTCGGCGGGAGATGGGCCCTGCTCTTCATGAGCACCCGCAGCTTTCTCAGCTTTCCCATGATGCTCGGCCAGCATCAGCCGACGCTGCAGGACATCCCATCGTTCATGACTCACGGCCTATCGCTGCTCATGCGCGAGATACGAGCGTCGAACGATCACCGCGATCGGCTGCTCCAGTCGTTCGACGAGATCTTCGTCTGCAAGGCACGCGACCGATCGCTGCTCGCCGTGCACAGCGCCATCGCCGCGGATTACTTTCACCGCATCGACCGCATGGGCGGCATGGACAGGGCGAACATGGACGAGGTGGTTTCGCACGTCAACTCGACGCCCCGGGCTCTGCTGGGATACAAAACTTCATTCGAGGTCAGCGCCGAACTGCTTCGCCAGGCGGGTCCGGAGTATCCGGTCAAGTAAGAATGAAATTCACTGGGGCGCCGGGGGCATCGCCCGAAACGGCGCGCCAATGCTTGATCTACGGGCATTACGTCCGTGAAAATGACAAGGCCGGCTGCGTCACCGCAGCCGGCCTTGTTCACTCTGCTGCGCGCCCTCTCGGGCGCACATCAGGACTTCAAACGGATCAGCAACCCTCGCGGATGCTCAGGCCGGAAGCATCGGCCAGGTCAGGGCGCTTGGTGAACGCGAACACGTCCGAGCCGTACAGGATGTGGTCGGTCTTGCTGGCCTTCACCTGTCCACCGATGGTCGGGATCTTGGATGCGTTGGCTTCGACCCAGGCGGCCATCTTCGGACCATCGACTGACTGCGTGCCCTCGATGGCAGCCTTGATGATGTACATGCCGTCGGCGAAGTAGGTCGCCAGCGGCAGGGCAAATTTCTGCCAGTCCGGGTTGGCAGCCTTGAGGCGGACGATGAACTTGCCATAGTTGGAGTTGGCAGGGTTCTCACCCGGGCAGATGGTGGAAGCCTTCAGCGTCAGTCCGATCAGGCGGCCGCCCTTGTAGGTGTCGGGACCGGCAGCCTTGAGGATCTGCGCCGGAAACAGCGACGACACCTGGCTGATGATGGGCACGTTCCAGCCCAGCTCCGAGGTAGCCTTGTAGGCCACGGTGGCACCGAGGTCGGTGGACGACACCTGCACGATCACGTCGGCGCCGGCACGGCGCAGGTTGAGGATCTGCGGGGTGACGTCGTTGCTGGTGAAGTCGGCGGCTTCCAGCGCCACCAGCTTCATACCGCGCTTCTCGGCGTAGGCCTTGAATACCGCGCCGGCTGCCTGGCCCTGCGCGCCGGTATCCACCAGCGCGGCGATCGCCTTGACCTTCATCTTGTCGATGGCGAAATCGATCATCGCCATGGCGAACGAATCGGACGCGTAGAACGTGGCGAAGCCGTACGGATAGACCTGCGGCGTGATCGAGGTCGCACCGGTGAAGGGCAGCGAGAACAACTTCGCGCGCGTCAGTTCCGGTGCGGCGGCCAGCGACACCTGGGCAATGGCCGGGCCGACCATGACGTGGACTTTTTCGGAATCGATCAGGCGCTTCACGACGTTGACGGCCTGGGTCGGATCGGCCTGGTCGTCACCGTAGACGATCTCGACCTTGCGACCGGCAATGCCGCCCGCAGCGTTGATCTCCTTGACCAGCATGTTGTTCACGCCCTGCATGGTGAAGCCATTCGATGCACCCGGGCCGGACAGGATGGCCGATGCGCCGATCTTGATCACCGGGGGCAACTGCGCCGCGGCGTCGAACACCACACCGGCTTGCAGGACGACAGCCGAGGCGACCAGCCCCAACCACTTCTTGTTCAATGCTTTCATCACTTCTCCTTTGGATTGACTCGTCAACTGGCGGCACGCCTGATGCTGCCTGCCTTATCACCACTGACTGCGAGTCGGTCAGTCGATATTCCACGCCTCGATGCCCGCGCGGAACGGCAGACTAGTCTGTCTTGGCAGGGCATGTCAACACGGGCCGTGAGAGCCGCTATCGACGTCGTCGCTGCCCCTTGGCGCCGCGGTGCAGGGATGACAGCCGCCAATCGAAACGATTCGCGATTCGATAGCCCAATCAGCACCTTGCCCAAGGTGACTTCCTCGCGGCACCACGGCGGTCCGGCAACCGTCCAGTCGGTCAGGGCGCAGCACAACAGGTCGTAGCGCGTAGCGCAGCACGCCCATGCCCCCCTCACCAGCAGGTTGGGCGCGCCAATTGCAGCGACTCAGGTCGGAATCTTGTAATCCGCTTCGCGCAACTTGGCCTGCGCTGCCGCCAGGCGCGCCACCGGCACGCGCGGCCCGGAGCAGGACACGTAGTTCATGCCGATGTGATGGCAGAAGTGGATCGAGGTCGGATCGCCGCCGTGCTCGCCGCAGATGCCGACCTTGAGATCAGGCTTGGTCTTGCGGCCGTTGTCGACGGCGAGTTTCATCAACTGCCCGACACCCTTGATGTCCAGCACCTCGAACGGGTTGTCCTGCAGGATGCCGGTCTCGATGTAAGTGGGCAGGAACTTGTTCTCGGCGTCTTCGCGGCTGAACGAGAACGTGGCCTGGGTGAGGTCGTTGGTGCCGAAGGAGAAGAACTCGGCGTCCTCGGCCATGCGTTCTGCGCGCAGGCAGGCGCGCACCACTTCCAGCATGGTGCCGAACTTGAATTTCACACTGATGCCGTGCGTCAGTTCCACGACCTTGTGGATGCGCTGCACATAGCCGTGGATGCGCTTCAACTCTTCCACGGTCGCCACCTGCGGCACCATGATTTCGGGATAGATCTCGATGCCTTCTTTGGCGCACAGCGCGGCAGCCTCGAGGATGGCCTGAATCTGCATGGAATAGATTTCCGGATAGCTGATCCCGAGGCGCACGCCGCGATGGCCGAGCATGGGATTCACCTCCTCCAGTGCGCGAACCTTTCTCAGTATCTTTTCCTTGCGCGAGATGACGTCATCTTCCAGGTGCGATTCTTCGAAGGTATGCAGGCCGCCCACCAGTTTGGTGAGGCCGTCCGCGTACTGCTGGTAGAGCTTGGGGTTCAGCAGCTTGAGCGTGTCGGGCAGATCCTTCAGGCCCTTGATCGAGTCCTGCAACTGGTGCAGGTGGGCGATCTCCAGTTCCAGCTGCGCCGCGGTGGGCAGGAACTCGTGCATGGGCGGGTCGAGCAGGCGCACCGTGACCGGCAGGCCGTGCATGGCCTTGAAGATGCCCTTGAAATCGGCACGCTGGATGGGCAGCAGACGGTCGAGCGCCGCCTGGCGATCCTCCTGCGTTTCGGCCAGGATCATCTCCTGCACGATGGGCAGGCGGTCGGTGCTGTTGAACATGCGTTCGGTGCGGCACAGGCCGATGCCCATGGCGCCGAACTCGCGCGCGCGCGCGGCATCCCCGGGCGTGTCGGCGTTGGCCATCACGACGAGGCGCGCCTCCTTGTCCGCCCAGGCGAGCAGCGTCACCATTTCAGTCGATACGGTGGCTTCCACGGTCGGCACTTCGCCGGCATAGACATGCCCGGTGCTGCCGTCGATGGTGATGATGTCGCCTTCCTGCAGCGTGGTCTCGCCGATCACGGCGCTGCGTGCCATGTCGTTGATGACGATCTGCTCGCAGCCCGACACACAGGGCTTGCCCATGCCACGCGCCACCACGGCCGCGTGCGAGGTCTTGCCGCCGCGACTGGTCAGGATGCCCTGCGCCTGGAAGAAGCCGTGGATGTCTTCGGGCTTGGTTTCCTCGCGCACCAGGATGATCTTCTCGCCGGCAAGGCCGCGCGACTCGGCGCTGTTGGCGTCGAACACGATCTTGCCCGAGGCCGCGCCGGGCGACGCCGGCAGGCCCTGCGCCAGCGACTTGCCGCGGAAACTCGGCGACAGCTGCGGCGTGAGCAGTTGTTCCAGCATGGCCGGCTCGACGCGCAGCAGCGCGCGGTCGCGCGTGATCAGGCCTTCGTTGAACAGTTCGACCGAGGTGCGCACCATGGCGCGCGCATTCATCTTGCCGTTTCTGGTCTGCAGGCAGTACAGCGTGCCCTTCTCGATGGTGAACTCGAAGTCCTGCACCTCGTGGTAATGCGATTCCAGCCGGTTGCGCAGCGTCATCAGCTGACGATAGATCTCGGGCATTTCCTGCTCGAGTTCGGCGATCGGCTTGGGCGTGCGGATGCCGGCGACGACGTCCTCGCCCTGCGCGTTGACCAGGTATTCGCCATAGATCAGGTTCTCGCCGGTGCCCGGATTGCGCGTGAATCCGACGCCGGTGCCGGAATCGTCACCCATGTTGCCGAATACCATGGTGCAGATGCTGACGGCCGTGCCGTGGGCCATGGCCGGCGTGATCTTGAACTGGCGGCGATAGTCGATCGCGCGCTTGCCCATCCAGGAACGGAACACCGCGCCGACGGCGACTTCCAACTGTGCAAACGGATCGGTCGGAAACGGCTTGCCCGTATGGCGCTTGACGATGTCCAGAAACTCGCCGGCCAGTTCCTGGATGTGATCGGCCTGCAACTCGACGTCCGAGCGCGCGTTGTACTTACGCTTGACGGCCGCCATGCGCTCGTCGAAGTGCTCGTCGCTGATGCCCAGCGCGATCTTGCCGAACAACTGGATGAAGCGCCGGTAGGCGTCCCAGGCGAAACGCGGGTTGGCGGTCTGCTTGATCAATCCCTGCAGAGAGGTTTCATTCAGGCCGAGGTTGAGGATGGTGTCCATCATGCCGGGCATGGACATGGCCGCGCCGGAGCGCACCGAAATCAGCAGCGGATTGTCGCCGCTGCCGAAGCCCTTGCCGGTCTTCTTTTCCAGCGCTGCCATGTGACTGGAGATGTCGTCCATCAGACCATCGGGCAACTGGTTCTTTTCCAGATAGGCCAGGCACGCTTCAGTGGTGACCGTGAAGCCCGGCGGCACGTTCAGGCCGATCTGCGTCATTTCGCACAGGTTGGCGCCCTTGCCGCCCAGCAGTTGCTTGTTCTTGCCGTCGCCCTCTTCAAACGGATAGATGTACTGCCTGCCGCTCATGACGACCAGATTGGGCTTGCTCATGGGAACGATTCCTCTTGCCAGGTAAACAGTTGACCGCATCGCAGGCGGCCGGGACGACCTCCAGCCCGTATTATGTTGCCACGCTCAGGAAACTGCTTCGAGCGGTCCGAACGGCCGCGCCGGGAAAGTGTTCGGGCCCTGACGTTGGTCGCGCGCACGCAGGCGGACATTTGTGAATTAAACCTCGAAGTGCGACATCCGGGCCTTCGGGGAAGGTGAGATGCGCAAGGGGTGTACCTTTCTAGTTGTCGAGAAAAGAGAGGGTCACTCCATGAAC
>CANIIN010000172.1 GCA_947467405.1 Betaproteobacteria bacterium
AATTCGTTTTCGAGCCAGACATCGTATACCTCACGTTCCAAGTTGCTTGCACGGCGGAAACTGATCACACGTGTTGCGCCATCGCGCTCGGTATGCACGACCGTCAGCACCGCCAGAAAACCCAACGCATAGGAAATCGACTGCAGCCGAGACTCACCGTTGCGCACCACCGGGACATCCAACCTGTACACGGAGTCGAGCACTTCGCCAGCCTCCGAAAAGTCGAGACCATGTTTGGAGATGTTCTCCTGGCGCTTGGTCTCGTCCCAAATCAGCCGGGTTTTCATGTATTTATTGTAGATGCGATAATTAAGCTGGTCAACTTGTGTATCTGTAGCTATCGGTATCAGGGCAGCAGCACCGTCAAAGACACTGGATTCCGGCTCGCCGCCGGCGCGGCGTCCGGAATGACGGCATTAGCGCATTGCCCGTAGAAGTCCATCCGAACCTGGCCCCCGCCATGACACGCGGCGAGACTGGCGTGCACCGTGGGGGCGACGTCCCGCCACCCATCCCCCGCACCGCACCGCACGAGGAGAGCCTCGACTGCCGCGCACAGCAAGCGAACCAGCAATGATCCGCCCTGATCCGACTGTGGCGATCAATGCGAAAATACCCCCTGCAAGTGACATCCAAGCCAATTTTTCAATGCAGCAAATGCCAACAGCGTGAACGGACAATCAGCATGAGCGAAGTCAAGACCAGCGTGACCGGAAAAGTGATTGTCGTGACCATCGATCGTCCGCCGGTGAATGCCATGACCATGTCGCTGTACGCGGAGATGGCGAAGACTTTCGAGGCGATATCCCAGCGCATGGATGTGAATTGCGTGGTCCTGACCAGCGCCGGCAGCAAGGCCTTTTGCGCGGGAAAGGACTTGCAGGAATTCCTCGCCACCACCGTCGAAGACGACCCGAAGCAGGCCCCGATCGTGCGCGGCGCCTTCCGCGCCGTCCAGCAATGCAGCATCCCCGTCATTGCCGCCGTCAACGGCGCGGCCACCGGGGCCGGTTGCGTGTTCGCTTCACTGGCCGACATCCGCCTGGCGTCGTCCAACGCCTTTTTCTCGCTGCCTGAAATCAACATCGGACGCTGCGGCGGGGCCGCGCACATGGGCCGCCACCTGCCGCAGGGTGTGCTGCGGCGCATCTTCTTTACCGGCGACAAGCTGTCGGCGGAGGATGCGTACCGCCTCGGGTTTGTCGACCAGGTGCTGCCACCCGAGGAGCTGCTGCCGGCTGCCATGGCACTGGCCACCCGGATCGCCGCCAAGAGCCCGCTCGGACTGCGGCTGGCGAAAAAGACCGTGAACGAAGGCGAGCGCCTGGCATTGGAAACCGCCCTCGATATCGAGCAGCGCTACAGCACTGAACTTTTACATACCGAGGACGCACGGGAAGCTGCGCGCGCGGTGTTCGAGAAACGCGCGCCGACCTTCGTCGGCCGCTAGGCCTCGCCGCACATGGGCTGCCAGCGAGCGAACGGATCCCGGCCATGAACCGACCTGTGATGGTGCCGGGCGAACCGGCGCTGGGTGCCGGACTGGATTTTCTCTTTCGACCCTCCGGTGTGGCAATCGTCGGGGCATCCAACGACCCGAATCGCATTGGCGGGCGGCCCATCGCGTTCATGCGCCGCGGCGGTTATGCCGGTCGCGTATTCCCGGTCAATCCCGGACATGCCGAAGTGCAGGGGCTGCCGGCGTATGCCTCGATCCTGGATGTGCGCGACAACATCGACCTGGCCGTGATCGCCCTGCCGGCCGCGCTGGTGTCCGAAGCCGTCGATCAATGCATCGCGCGCGGCATCAAGGCGCTGACCATCTTCACCTCGGGATTTGCCGAGATCGACGCTGAAGGCGCGGCGGCCCAGGACCGCATACGAAATCAGTGCCGATCGGCGGGCGTTCGCCTGCTGGGTCCGAATTGCCTCGGGCTGATGAACGTGCGCACCGGCATGTTCCTGACCTTCTCGACGGTGCTGGATGCGGTGACACTGATCCCGGGTTCGGTCTCCATGGCCTCGCAAAGCGGTGCGTTTGGCGCTTATTTCTGCGGCCTGGCCGCGCAGCGCGGCATCGGCTTCAGCCAGTATGTGGCCACCGGCAACGAATCCGATGTGGACACCGCCGACTGCATCGCATGGTTGGCAGGAGACCCGCAGACACGCGTGATTGCGGCCTATATCGAAGGCTGTCGCAGCGGCGATCGACTGCGTGAAGCACTGCGCCTGGCAAAGGACGCCGGCAAGCCGGTGGTGATCTACAAGGCCGGCAGTTCGGCCATCGGCGCAGCCGCGGTGAACTCCCACACCGGCAGCCTCGCCGGCTCGGACGCCATCTGGGATGCGATCCTCGAAGCCGGCGGCGTGCACCGGGTGCGATCCATCCAGGCCTTGCAGGACACGGTCTATGCGCTGTCCCTGGGCGTGCGCCCCAAAGGACGCTCCGTCGGCATCATTTCCGGATCCGGCGGCGTCGGCATTTCACTGGCCGATGCGGTATCCGATGCCGGGCTCGACCTGCGGCCGATGCCGCCGGAGGCGCAGGCCGACATCAAGGCCATGAACCCGTTCGCCTCCGCCATGAATCCGATCGACACGACCGCGCAGGTGCTGAACGACCTGACCCTGTTCGGACGGATGCTCAAGATCATGTTGCGCGACGGCGGCTACGACAGCGTCATCGTCTTTCTCATGCAGTACGCCTATGACGAAAAATTCTTCGCCTCATGGAAGAAGGCGTTGCTGGAGGTCAAGCAGGAGTTTCCGGATCGCCTGTTCGTGCTGTGCATGGCCGCACCGGAGAAGGTCGCACGCGAACTCGAAGCCGAAGGATTCATCCTCTTTGATGATCCGGGTCGCGCCGCGTCGGCCATTGCCGCCCTGGCCAAGGGTCACCCGCCGGTGGTCGCGTGCCAACCGGCGGGCGCTGCGGCGTCACCAGCAGCGGCGCATGCGAATGCCAAGGATGGCGCAGTCACGGCGCTCGATGAAATCGAATCGCGGCGATTGCTCGAGGCGGCCGGTGTGCCGTTTGCGCCGCAGGTTGTCGCGTCGGACATGGTCGGGGCCGTGAACGGCGCCGAAACACTTGGCTATCCCGTGGTACTGAAAATCCTGTCGCCCGATATCGCCCACAAGTCGGACGTGGGCGGCGTGAAGATCAACCTTGGCAATGCGGCAGAAGTCCGCGCCGCGTGGACGGCCATCATGGCGGCTGCGGCAAGCGCTGCCCCCCATGCCGTCATTCAGGGTGCAGTGGTCGCCAAGATGATCTCAGGCGGCGTCGAGACCATCATCGGGGTGCACCGCGACCCGACCTTTGGTCCCATGGTGATGTTCGGCATCGGCGGTGTGGCGGTGGAACTGTATGGCGACGTGGCGTTCCGGCCTGCGCCGCTGACGCCCGCCGATGCCGAGAAGATGATTCGTTCCATCAAGGGCTTTGCGCTGCTGTCGGGATTTCGCGGCAAGCCCGCCGTGAACCTCGCGCAATTGGTCGATGTGGTGGTGAGCGTGGGACGCCTGGCCGCGGCAGACGACCGCATTGCCAGTGCGGAAATCAACCCCTTCATCGCCCTGCCCGACGGCGGCGTGGCGGTGGACGCCCTGGTCCTCAAGCAGAGGACCGCGCAAGGGCCAACGCAATAACGGGGCTGCTGAGCCCCTGGCAATGCTCCCGATGCGGCGAGCACCCGTTGTCGCGAATCGTTCCTGCCAAGCGGCAAGTGCTGCCGCGATGATCGCCCTCGCTACTCGACCAGTTTGATCTTGGCGGTCTCGATCAGCTTGCGCCACAACTCGGTTTCGGCGCGGATCTTGTTGGCGAACTCGGCTGGCGTATCGCCGACCGGGCTGACGCCCTGCCCTTCCAGCGAATCACGCACCTGCGGATTCTTGAGGATGCCGACCACCGCCACGTTCAGATTGTCGATGACCGGCTTGGGGGTTCCCGGCGACGCCAGGATTCCTGACCAGTAGGTCGGATCGAAATCGGCGAGTCCCGCTTCGCGCGTGGTCGGCACGTTCGGCAAGGCCTTGGAGCGCGCCGGCCCGGCCACGGCGAGCGCCTTCAATTTCGCGCTTTGAATGAAGGCCTGGGAAGAAGGAATCGCATCGAACATGATCTGCACGCGCCCGGTGACGAGATCCTGCAGCGCCGGCGTGCTGCCCTTGTACGGCACATGGGTGACATCGACGCCGAATCGCGTCTTGAAAAGTTCGCCGACGAGATGGCTGGTCGAGCCGATTCCCGGCGAGGCGTAGTTCAATGAGCCGGGTTTCTGGCGGGCGAGCGCCAGCAGTTCCTGCACGGAATTCGCAGCGAGATCAGGCGCCGTGACCAGCACGTACGCACCCGACACAGCCATGGTCACCGGCGCCAGCTTCTGGCCGAATTCCAGCAGCAAGGGACTGTTGGTCAGGCTCGAGGTGGCGAAGGCCAGCGTGTAGCCGTCAGGCGCAGCCTGCATCACGGCCTGGTAACCGATGACCCCGCCACCGCCGGGCCGGTTGTCGACGAGAACCGAATTGCCGTTGTAATGCTGCGACATTCGCTGCGCGATGATGCGCGCCACGACATCGGTGGACCCGCCTGCGGCAAAGGACACCACCATCCTGATCGGCCGCGACGGATAGGCCGCGTCCTGCGCGTGCGCCATTCCCGCGAACGCCATTGCCCACGGCATGGCGGCACAGGCCACCCACTTTCCGATCCCCATTGCGACTTCCTCCCTGACAGGTCATTGAAAAGGGAACCACCGCCTTACCCCTTGCAACAGGGGCGACTGAATCGTGCTGTTCCCGGCAGTCGTGACAGACCGGTCGCACAGTGTGAGCTGGAGCAGGCGATTCGGCACGACCTGCTCGATGTCCACGACTATGCTGTCCACTCTGGCAGCGCGGTAGAATAACCCAAACCTGCTGATCGGTTGTCTGGTCCATCGTCCGGTCCATCAACCTGCAATCGATTCGCCGCAGGATCATCACGCCGCCAGTCTCCGCCGAAAACCGCCGGGTCAGTGCACCACCATCTCGGGCCCGGTTGCCACGCCAAAGGTATGCCGACATGGATCTTCGCTTTACACCGGAAGAAATCGCCTTCCGCCACGAGGTGCGGTCGTTCTTGAGGTCAGCCCTGCCGCCAAGCATCGGGCGCAAGATGATCCTGGAGCAGCGCATCACCAAGGACGACCTCGTCACCTGGCAACGAATACTCAATGCCAAGGGGTGGGCCGCGCCGATGTGGGCCGAGGAATGGGGCGGTACCGGATGGAATGCAGTGCAACAGTACATCTTCGTCGAGGAACTGCAGCAAACCCCGGCGCCCATGCCGTTGAGCCAGAACATCGCACTGGTCGGCCCGGTGATCATCGCTTTCGGCTCGCAGGCGCAGAAGGAATTCTTTCTGCCGAAACTGCGCAATCTCGACTACTGGTTCTCGCAGGGCTTCTCCGAACCGGGCGCCGGGTCGGACCTGGCGGGACTGGCCACTCGCGCCGTGCGCGACGGCGACCACTACCTGGTCACCGGGCAAAAGATCTGGACGTCGATGGCGCACCACGCCGACTGGGGTTTCTTCCTGGTCCGCACCGACGCCAACTCGAAACGGCAAAAGGGCGTGTCCTTCCTGCTGATCGACATGAAGTCGCCCGGCATCACCATCCGGCCCATCGTCACGCTCGACGGTTTTCACCACACCAACGAGGTGTTCCTCGACAACGTGCGCGTCCCGGTCGCGAACCGCATCGGCGAGGAGCACAACGCCTGGAAATACGTGAAGTACCTGCTCGGACACGAGCGCACCACGCTTGCCAAAGTCGGCTCTTCCAGGGCCAGGGTGATTCGCGCCAGGGAAGTGGCGGAAAGACTGATCGTCGACGGCAAGCCCCTCGGCGACCAACCCCGCTTCCGCGAGAAACTGGCTGCCATCGAGGTCGAACTCAAAGCGCTGGAAATCACCACCATGCGCGTGGTCGACGACCAGCGCAAGAACCTCGGCACCTCGCAGGATCCGAAGGGATCGATCCTCAAGCTGCGGGGCTCCGAGATCGAGCAGGCGCTCAATGAACTGTTCGTCGACATGGCCGGCCCGCACATGATCCCGCGCCAACTGGACCATCTGCTGGCCAAGGCGTCCGAACCCACCATCGGGCCGGAATGGGCGGCCACCACCGCGGCGAGCTACTTCTTCCTGCGTGCCGCGACCATCTACGGCGGCTCGAGCGAAGTCCAGCACAACATCATCAGCAAGGCGGTGCTGGGTCTTTGATCAAG
>CANIIN010000173.1 GCA_947467405.1 Betaproteobacteria bacterium
AGGCGATCAGCTCGATATGCTCTTCCTGGCGATGATTCTCGTCCTGGATGATGCTATTGAGTTCTGGATCGGACTTGGCAAGCGCGTTCGGATTTAAAGTCTGGGGGTTGAGGCTCATGGAAGGCTCCCGGGCAAAACACCATTTTATCACGCGGCCCGGTTTGCCCCGCGCACCGGAAACCCTTATGAATCAGACTATTGCACCCACCGAATCGGGGTCAGCGCCCCGTGAAGACGGCCCTGCGGCGCTCCAGAAAGGCCGCTACGGCCTCCTTGCAGTCCTCGGTCTGCAGGCAGCGCACGAAATTGCGCGCCTCGATGTCGAACGCGACCTGCGGAATGTCGTTCGCCGCCGAGTTGATGTTCTCTTTCAGGTGCGCTAATGCAATGGGCGGACCCTCGGCCAACTTGCGCGCCATGGCCATGGTCTGTTCTTCCAACTTGCCACCGGCCGCTACCTGGGTCACCAGGCCCACGCGCAGCGCTTCGTCGGCGGCCATGGCGCGCGGGAAAAACAGGAACTCGCGCGCCTTGGCCGGTCCCAGCACGCTGGTCACGAAATAATTGGCGCCGAAATCGCCGGACAAGCCGCGATTCAGATAGCCGGAATTGAACGTGGCGTCGGTCGATGCAATCCGGAAATCACAGGCCAGCGCCAGCGACAGTCCAGCACCCACCACCGGGCCATGAATCATGGCGATGGTCGGCTTGCCCATGGTGTGCAGGAGATACGGAATCTGGGCCGAGCGACGCAAACGGGCGGAGCGCATTTCCATGCCGTTCCAGATCGGATCCCTGCCCCACTTCGCCGCCAGCGGATCGGATTCGTCGGGGGTGCCGAGATTCTTCATGTTGCCGCCGGCACAGAACCCCCTTCCTGCGCCGGTGACCACCAGCACGCGCACATCCGGATCCAGTGCTGACACCTGCAGGATTTCGTCAAGCCGCCCGCACACCTCGCCGTCCAGCGCATTCATGACTTCGGGACGGTTCAGTGTCACGACCTGAACACCATTCTCGATCCTGCTCAGTACCGAATCCTGCCTGCTCATGTTTCCCCCTGATTGGACTTGATCGTTCGGCGATCGCGACAGTTGGCCGTGTCTACTTGCCGATCAGGCTGCCGATCACTTCCACGGCCTCGTCATTCGGCGTGCTGATGCTCAGAATCGTCAATCCCGAATCGCGCCAGCGTCCCCAGCGCTCGCGGATGCGATCCGGCGGTCCCATCAGGCCCTCGTCATCGATGTAATCGTCCGGCACCGCGGCGGCGGCTTCGTCCTTGCGCCCGGCCATGAACAGTTCCTGGATGCGTTCCGCCGCCTCCGGGAAGCCGCGGCGAATCATCGCGTCCTTGTGGAAATTCTTGTCCTTGGCGCCCATGCCGCCGACGTACAGCGCCACATGCGGCTTGGCGGCATCGATGGCCTTCTTCACATCGTCGGTGACCTTCACCGACACCGAGCCGCGGATGACGAAGTTCTTCAGCGTCATGCCGTCCGTGCGCTTGGCGAAGCCTTCTTCGAGTACCGGGATGTACTCCTTCAGACTGCCGGGCACCAGATGCATGCTGAGCCAGCCGTCCGCGATTTCCGCGGCCAGGCGGATGTTGCCCTTGGTGGCCGTGCCGAGCATGACCGGAATATTCGGATTGCCGTGCAGGATACTTTTCAGCGGCTTACCCAGGCCGCTCGAACCGGGCGCGTCCTTCGGATAGGGCAGCGAGATTTCCCGGCCCTGATGCGAAACCGGCCCCTCGCGCTTCAGGATCTTCTTGATGATGGCCACGTAATCGCGCATGCGATCGGCCGGCTTGCCCCACGGCTGGCCATGCCAGCCTTCGACGATCTGCGGGCCGGACACGCCGATGCCCAGCATCATGCGTCCCTCGCCGGCCATGGCATCGATGGTCTGCGCGCACATGGCGAGGTTGGCCGGGGTGCGCGCGGCCAGCGCCGCGATGCTGGTGCCCAGGCGGATGCGCTTGGTCAGCGCGCCGATGAAGGCCAGCGGCGTGATGGCGTCGGAACTGTAGGTCTCGGCGGTCCACACCGAGTCGAATCCGAGTTGTTCGGCACGCAGAATGCGCTGGATTGGCAATTCCATCTTGGCGTGGGCATAGTTGAGGCTCAAGGCTACTTTCACCGCGTACTCCTCCTGTTGTCATGGGTTGGTGCGGCAGCGAGGCCGCCGGTCCTGCCGCCGACATCGGTGGCGGGGCGCCTTGGATTAGAATGGGCGCCGGCTTTTCGAAATTGAACATACCACATCAATCGATCATCAATTCATCGCCGCCGGGGTTGGGCGAACCATCGACACGTCGCACGTCGATGACAACACCTGGCGCCGGCAAAGCCAGCCGCCGCCATCGACGGGCGGCACGCCAATCCGAAATGTCCCAAGAAACCCTCGTCACCAGGAGCAGGAATCATGTCTGAACAACAAGGCGTCATCGCAGTGCTGGGCGGAACCGGCAACCTCGGCTACGGACTGGCGCGCCGCCTCGCGCTGGCCGGCCGCAACGTGATCATCGGCTCGCGCACCGCAGAAAAGGCCGAAGCCGCCGCCGCCGAAATCGGCGCCGTGGTCAAGGAACGCAACAGCAAGGGCAGCATTCGCGGCGCCGACAATCTGGCCGCCGCGCAGGCCGCCTCCATCGTCGTGCTGACCGTGCCGTTCGCTTCGCAGGCCGACACGCTGCAGCAGGTCAAGCCGGCGCTGCAGGGCAAGATCCTGGTCGACACCACGGTGCCGCTGGTGCCGCCGAAAGTGATGCGGGTGCAGTTGCCGGCGCAGGGCTCGGCCGCCAAGATCGCGCAGGACATCGTCGGCGAAGGCGTCAAGGTCGTGACGGCGTTCCACAACGTGGCCGCCGACCTGCTGCGCAGCGACGAGGAACTGGAGTGCGACGTGCTGGTGTTCGGCGACAGCAAGGACGCCCGCTCCGAAGTGGTGACCCTGGCCGAAGCCGCCGGCATGCGCGCCTTCCACGGTGGTTCGCTGGACAATTCCGCCGCCGCCGAAGCGCTGACCTCGGTGCTGATTTTCATGAACAAGCAGTACAGCGGCCACACCGGCATCCGCATCACCGGCGCCGGCCAGGGCGGCAACGTCGCCGCTCCCGCCAAGTCGGCGTGAGGACTGCTCCGACAAAAGCCAACGTCGTGACACGCTCGAGACAAGTGTCGTGACCAGCGACGTGACAAGCGTCGTCCAAGGCGTCAACCGGCTCGAACTGTTCGCCCTCGAGCAGTTCCCCATGGTCGAGCCCGGCGACGATCTCGCCGGGTTGATCGCGGAATCGCTGCAGCAATGCGGCGAGACGTTGCGCCACAACGACGTCGTGGTGCTGGCGCAAAAGATCGTCTCCAAGTCGGAGAACCGCTACGTCATGCTGGCCGAGGTCACGCCGGGCGAGCGCGCCATCGAACTGGCGAAGGTGGTCAACAAGGACCCGCGCTTCGTCGAACTGGTGCTGCGCGAATCGAGCGACGTGGTGCGGCAGTTCAAGGACGTGCTGATCGTGCGGCACCGTCATGGTTATGTGTACGCCAATGCCGGCATCGACCAGTCCAACATCGATACCGACGAAGGCCGCGAGCGCGTGCTGCTGCTGCCGGAGGATTCCGACGCCAGCGCTGCCAGGCTGCGCGCGGCCCTGAAGAAGCGTTTCGGCGTGGAATTGGCGGTGATCATCAACGACAGCGCCGGCCGCCCCTGGCGCATGGGCGTGACCGGCATCGCCATCGGCGCATCCGGCATCCAGGCGCTGGTCAGCCACATCGGCGACCCGGACCTGTTCGGCAAGGCCCTGCAGATCACCGAGATTGCGGCGGCCGACGAGATCGCCGCGGCGGCCTCGTACGTGATGGGACAGGCCGATGAAGGCCGCCCCGTGGTGGTGGTGCGCGGCGCGCGCTATCGCCCCTCCGATACCGGCACGCAGGCGCTGATCCGTCCGCGCGAAAAGGATCTGTTCCGCTAATACGCTGTGCAGCGGAGTCGGCACCAGCGCGGCATGGCGCGGTGAGGCCTCGCATTCATCAAAGGGATAGCAGGTCCATGGCGCAATCGTCCTCATCAGAAAGTCTGTCGTCGATCTCGGCGCCGACCAGGCAAATCCTCGCGCTGTCCGGCGGCGTGGGCGGTGCCAAGCTGGCCGATGGACTGGCGCAGCGCCTCGCGCCCGGCCGGCTCGCCATCGTCTGCAACACCGGCGACGACTTCGAGCACCTCGGCCTCACCATCTGCCCCGACATCGACAGCGTGCTGTACAAACTGGCGGGCAAGAACGATATCGAGCGCGGCTGGGGCCTGGCCGGCGAAAGCTGGACCGTCATGGGCGCGCTGAAGAAGATCGGCGGCGAGGCCTGGTTCAATCTCGGCGACCTCGATCTCGCCACGCACCTGCATCGCACCCACCTGCTGCGCCAGGGGCATTCGCTGACCGACGTGACGCGCGAACTGGCGACCGCGCTGGGCATCGCCCACGCCGTATGGCCCATGTCCGACGACCCGGTCCGAACGATCGTGAAATGCGACGGCGGCGAACTGCCATTCCAGCACTACTTCGTGCGCGAGCAATGCCACCCGGCCGTCACCGGCTTTCGCTTCGACGGCATCGACAGCGCGCGGCCGCATGCCGGCATGATGCACATGCTGGAGAGCCGCAGCGTCGAAGCCATCGTCATCTGCCCATCCAACCCGTTCGTCAGCGTCGACCCGATCCTGAACCTGCCCGGCGTGCGCGCCGCGCTGAAGCACTGCGGCGCCCCCATCGTGGCCGTGTCGCCCATCGTCGGCGGCCAGGCCATCAAGGGCCCGGCAGCGAAAATGATGCGCGAACTCGACATGCCGGCCAGCGCCGAAGCCATCGCGCGCTACTACGGAGACCTTCTGGATGGCATGGTCATCGACCAGCTGGATGCCGCGCAGGCACCGGCCATCGAGGCCCTGGGCACGCCGGTGCGCGTGGCGCAGACCGTCATGAACAGCGGCGAAGATCGTTGTATGCTGGCGGACATCGTGTTGTCCTTTGCCGGTTCATTGAAGAAACCGGATTAGCAGAGTATTGAAAAAGGGGGATACGATCCCCCCTTGACCCCCTGTATCGGGGACTGATGAAAAACGCTTCCCTCTGAATTGAAAACTATTTTGAATATGAATGTCGGGAATCGTTTTTCATCAGCCCGTTAAGAATCAACCTGGAATGCAGTCCGACAGTCCGCATGCCCGGACTTCCGGTAAGCGCGTTGCGCAGTCCGCTGTCGCACGCAACCGAAACAACGACCTGAAAGCATCCATGCCATGTGGGCCCTACTGCCGCTGAAGCGCTTCTCCGCCGCCAAGCAAAGACTGGCGGGCGTGCTGTCGCCGTCCGAGCGCCGCAGCCTGGTGCTGGCCATGGCCTCCGACGTACTGGATACCCTGTCCCTTCTGTTGAAACCCGGCACCACCGAACCCGGCGGATTCGAAGGCGCCGCGCGCCTCGAGGGCATCGCCCTGCTGTCGGCCGAACCCGAAGCGGAAGAACTGGCGCGCCGCTATGGCGCACGCTTCATTGCCGAAATTGTGCAGTCAGAAAGCGAATCGAGCGGCCCGCTCAACGACGCCATTCGCGGCGCCGTCGATCTCCTCGCCAGCGAAGGCATCGCGGATGTGCTGGTCGTGCCGGGCGACGTGCCGATGTTGTCGGCGACCGACCTGGCGCGCTTCATCGACGTGCATGCGCGTCACGGCGGCACCGATGGCCGCGTGCTCACCATCGCGCCGGATCGCTGGCGCCACGGCACCAATCTCCTGGCCTGGCGTCCGCTCGGCAGCGCGGGGCAGCAAGCACCCGGTTTCGAAGCGCGCTATGGACTGGGCAGCCTGAAGCATCACCTCGCCCAGGCGGTGGATCTGGGTTTCGACGCGGTGACGCACGAAACCTCCAGCGCCAGCCTGGACGTCGATGAACCGGAAGACCTGCGCACCGTCGCGCTCTATCTCTCCCGGGAACTGGCGCCGCATACCCGCACCTTCCTCGACGAGAGCGGCGTCACCACGCGCCTGACTCGCCAGTCGCGCTCTGGCAGGATCGCCGTTTCCGCCACGGCCGCCACACAGGCCAATGACCAAGAGCAGGCCACCAACGAGCAGGTCAACCTGCGGCCACGCGGCTCACGCCATGCGTCGGCCGATGAATCCACCCAGCGCAGCCAGAACCAACAGGATTCGACCGCCAATGTGAATGCGTCAGGCCACGGCAGC
>CANIIN010000174.1 GCA_947467405.1 Betaproteobacteria bacterium
CAGCCCAGTTGCCCCACCACCCGGTCCAGTTCCTCGCGCAGGAAGCCGAGCGCCTGTTTCGCGCCGGCTTCGCCGTTCGACGCCAGGCCCCACAACAGCGAACGGCCGGCCATGGCGGCCGTCGCGCCCAGAGCCAGCGCCTTGGCCACGTCGCTGCCGCGCGCGAACGCCCCATCGACGAACACCGGCACACGCCCGGCCACCTTGTCCACCACGGAGGGCAGCACCTCGATGGGCGCCGGCGCGCTGTCCTGATTGCGGCCGCCGTGATTGGAAATGACCACGCCGTCCGCACCGTGCGCAACGGCCAGTGCCGCGTCATCCGGATGCATGATGCCCTTGATGAGCAGCCGCCCGGGCCACAGCTTGCGTATCTCGTCGATGTCCTTCCAGTTCAGCGAGGAATCGATGCGGGTGGGATTCTTCTCGAGATTGCGCAGCATGGATTGACCGCCGGGGTAATGCACCATGCGCGGCGCACCGGTGGTCATCACGTAACGCGCCATCACCCCCAGCAGCCAGCGCGGATGCAGGCCGACGTCGACGATGGTCCGCGGCGTGTACTTGATCGGCACGCCGAAACCGTTGCGCTGGTTGTATTCGCGCTTGGCCACCATCGAGGTGTCCACCGTCACCACCAGCGCCTCGCAATTGACGGCGCGGGCGCGATCGATCAGCGAGCGCATGTGCTCCCGCAGCGTGAACACATACAGCTGGAACCACAGCCGGCCGCCGCCATGTTCGGCCACGCGCTCGATCGGCGTCACCGACGCAGTGGACAGCGTGTACGGAATGCCGGCGGCCGCCGCCGCGCGCGCCGCCAGCACGTCGCCGTCGTACCACAGCATGCCGCCCACCGCCGTGGGCGAGATCGCGATCGGCATCGCAGCCGGCTTGTCGAAAATGACTCTTTCGAGCTTGCGCTTCCTCACGTCCACCAGCACCCGCGGCTGCAGCCGGATGCGCGCCAGCGCGTCACGGTTGTTGGCCAGCGCGCGCTCGTCCTCGGAACCGCGATCGACATACTCGAACAGGCCGCGCGGCAGCCGCTTGCGCGCCAGCAAGCGCAGATCCGCAATGTTGAAAGCCTCGGTCATCCCTGCCCCCTCGTGATCAGTGAATCAGACCGGCACAAGTGCACCGCCCTGAAGATGCCCGCCAGACGGGCTTCTGCGAGCCCTGGCCTGGAGAACATGGATTGCGCACGGGCTCTCGCCAATGCAGACGAACTTAACGGACGTTACAGGCCGGCCACCGTGTTCGGCGGGAACTGCGTCGGACGCTTTTCAAGAAAGGCTTCCATGCCCTCCTTGCCCTCCGGGCCGGCAAAGCCGATGAATTCCATGGCCAGCGAGGCATCGAAGCTCGGCCCCGCCATGCGGATCCAGTTGTTCAGGCAGTGCTTGGTCCAGCGCAGCGCACCCTGCGCACCGTCGGCGAACTTGCTCGCCACCCTGATCGTCTCGGCCTCGACCTTGTCATCGTCCAGCGCCAAGGACACCAGACCGAGGCGCTCGGCCTCGGCGCCATCCAGTTGCTCGCAGCACATCAGGTAGTACTTGGCTTTCGCCATGCCGACCAGCAACGGCCAGATGATCACCGCATGGTCGCCGGCGGTCACGCCGATCTTGGTGTGACCGTCCATGAACTTTGCGTCCTTCGAGGCGATCGACACGTCCGCCAGCAGCGCACAGGCGATGCCCGCGCCCACCGCCCAGCCGCGGATGCCGCTGACGATGGGCTTGGGGCAGTTGATCATGCCGTACACCAGCGAGCGCGCCTCACGCATGGCCTGCATGCGCATCTCGTAGTCGGTCACCAGCTTGATTTCATGATTCAGGTCGCCGCCGGCCGAAAAGGTCTTGCCGTCGCCGGTGATGATGATGGCGTTGACCGTGTCGTCGGCCTCGAGGTCCTTCCAGACTTCGGAGACTTCGCGATGCATGTCCGGCGTCATGGCGCCCATCTTGAGCGGCGAGTTGAAGGTCACGCGCATCACGCGCGGATGCGGGCGGTCGAATTTCAGGCTGGTGTAACGGGAATATCTTTCGGACACTGCGCGATCGGACATGACTGCTCCTGAAGGATAGGTTGAACCAATGACGGCATGACGGCGCAGTTTAACGCCTGTGGCGACGATCGTCAGGACGCGCTCCTCGGCGGGCAATCCCGCCAGGCCTTAAAATCGGCACCTGCCCTCACCATTCGCCTGCGGGCAGGCGACGCACCAACGGCACGCGCAACGTGCAGCGCGCCGCAGCCAGGCCCCATGCAACATCGAGCACCGGACTGTACGCACCAACCTTGAAACTGAACTCCCTGCACTTGTTGGTCGGCATGTCCACGCTGGGTCACGTTGCCATGGCCGGGACGCGCATCACGCTGATCCTGACCGCCGTGCACCTGCAGGCGTCGCCGGCCGTGGTCGGGATCATCGGCGCGCTGCTTTCAGCCGTGGCCATATTCACGTCGGTACCAGCGGGCCGCTGGATGGATCGCGCCGGCGCGCGCATCCCGATACTGATCGCGTGCTCCATGACCGCCGCGGGCATGGCGCTCGGCTTCGTCTGGCCCAGCCTGATCGCGCTGTTCTTCGTCAGCGCGATCAGCGGCACGTTCAACAACATCTTCTTCATCGCCGGCCAGAACCTGGTCGGCCTGTACGGCAAACCCGAGGACCGCGTCAGCAATTTCAGCCTGCAGGGCCTGGGCTATTCGGCGGCGGCGTTTGTCGGCCCGATTCTGGCCGGTTTCTGCATCGACCACCTCGGCCATTCCAATACCTTTCTGGTCCTCGCGCTGGTGGCCGCCATCCCCGCCGTCATCGTCGCGCTGGACAAGCTGGAATTCCCGCCCAGTCGCCCGCACGTCGCGCACCCGGACGGTGGCGCAAAGGGCGGCACCGCGCTGCACCTGATGCGCAATCCGCGACTCGGCCCGATTTTCACCGCGTCGGTGCTGTCGCAGGCCACCTGGAACCTGTTTGCGTTCCTGATGCCGATTCACCTCGCCAGCTACGGCCTGAGCGCGACAGTCATCGGCACGATCGTGGCCAGCTTCTATTTCGCCTCCATGGTGGCGCGCATCTTCCTGCCCGCCATTGCGCGCCGCTTCACCGCCTGGCAACTCCTCATCGCGTCCTTCGTCGGCGGCAGCCTGGCCTTCATCTGCTTCACGCTCACCGCCAACGTCGCGCTCATCCTGGCGTGCTGCCTGTCGCTGGGCTTCGTGCTGGGCTTCACCGGCCCCATGATCCTCACGCTCATGCACGAAGCGGCTCCGGCGGGTCGCACCAACGAAGTGGTCGGCGTGCGCGTCATGCTCATGAACATCTGCCAGACCGTCATCCCGCTGCTGGCCGGCGCGGTCGGCGCGGCTTTCGGCGTGGCGCCGGCATTCTGGGCGCTCAGCGCGGCGCTGATGGGCGGCGGCTGGTCGGCCAAGAAGCAATCGCGCTTGCACGACGCCAGGGAGCATCGCTAGCCAACGCTTCATCGGCCGCGTGTGTCGCGAGATGCGCCGGCGATGCCATGACAATGGCTATAACGATGTCATGGCACCGTGCTCGTACGCCCGACGTGGTTCGGCCTTAGAATCGGCAGGCCTTTTCACCTCGCAAGCCCTTCCCCGCCCGCTGACCGTTGAAACTCACGCCTGTCCAGATGTTGTCCGCGATGTCCCTGCTCAGCCACATGGCGCTGGCGGGCACACGCATCACCGTCATCCTCAGCGCCGTGCACCTGGGCGCATCGCCCGCGGTGATCGGCCTGTTGAGCGCGCTGCAGTCGCTGCTGCCGATGTTCACCTCGGTCTGGGCAGGGCGCTGGATGGATCGCGTCGGCCCGCGCTTTCCCATGCTGCTGGCCTGCGTCATGACCTCGGTGGGCATCCTGCTGGGCTTTCTGTTTCCCGGCCTCGAGGTGCTGTTCGCCGTCAACCTCATCGTCGGCACCTTCACCAATCTGTTCCTGATCGCCAACCAGGGGCTGGTGGGGCTGTATGGCAAGCCGGAAGAACGCGTTGGGAACTTCGCCCTGAACGGGCTGGCCTATTCCACGGCCGCCTTCATCGGGCCGATCGTTGCCGGCTTCTCCATCGATCACCTCGGCCACTCCCTGACCTTCCTGGAAATGGCGCTGCTGCCCGCCATTCCGGCCGTCGTCCTGATCCTCAACAAGCTCGAATTTCCGCCGCGCGAAAAGCCGCACGCGCAATCCGGCCAACGCACGGGCACGGTCGAGCACTCGACGCTGGCGCTGATGCGCGCCCCAGGGCTGGCGCCGACCTACATCGCGGCAGCCCTGTCGCAGGCCACCTGGACGCTGTTTTCATTCCTGATGCCGGTGCATCTGGCCAGCTACGGACTCAGCGCCTCGGCCATCGGCACGGTGGTCGGCATTTTCTACTTCGCGTCGATGGCGTCGCGCGTGTTCCTGCCGTGGATCGCGCGCCGCTTCACGCCCTGGCAACTGCTGCTCACCTCGTTCGGCGGCGGAGCGCTGAGCTTCTTCGGCTTCCCGCTCACCGACAACGTGCTGGTCATCACGCTGCTCAGCGCCTGGCTCGGCATGGTACTCGGCTTCACCGGCCCGATGCTGCTCACCCTGCTGCACGAGGCCTCGCCGCCCGGCCGCAGCGGCGCCGTGGTCGGCATCCGCGTGATGCTGATGAACGTCACGCAGACGCTGGTGCCGCTGGCTGCCGGCGCGGTCGGCGCGGCCTTCGGCGTGGCGCCCGCCTTCGTGGTGCTGGGCCTGGCGATGACCGGCGGCGGCTGGCTGTCGCGCCGCGAAGATCGTCGCAGCCGCCGCCGCCGCGAAGCGCGCGGCGCACATTGAATGCACAAATTCAATACACAAAATCAATGCACAATCACAACAACACGGGTGTTGCCTGAACGACGCCCTTCTTTGATAAAAGCACTTCACCAAGGAACTCACGCATGATCACGCTCCGCGAAGTCATCGAGCGCAACGAAGCGCTGTACCCCGACGCCATCCATTCCATCTTCGAAGGCAAGCAAACCACCTTCCGCCAGTTCGCCCTGCGCGCGAGGAAACTGGCCGACGGCCTGTACCGCCTCGGACTGCGCCATCAGGACCGTTTCGCCGTGCTGTCGATGAATCGCACCGAGTTCGTCGAAGCCTACGGCGCGGCCGAACTCTCCGGCATCATTCTCGCCACCGTGAACTGGCGCCTCGCTGCGCCGGAGATCGCCTATATCATCAAGGACTCCGCGCCCAAGGCGCTGGTCTTCGAGCGTCAATACGTTCCGCTGGTGGAAAGCATCCGCGCCGAACTGCGCGGCATCGAGCACTTCATATGCCTGTCGGACGAAACCGGCAGCGACATCCCCTCCTGGGCGGTGGCCTATGAAGACGTGGTGAAGTCCGGCGCCGACAGCGGTGCGCCGATCCGCGCCAAGGACAGCGACGTGCTGGCGCTGATCTACACCAGCGGCACCACCGGCCGGCCCAAGGGCTGCATGCTGTCGCACGCCGGCAACGCCTTCATGGGCGACCAGTCGGCCGCCTACCAATCCATGCTGCCGGGCGACCGCGCGCTGGTCATTGCGCCGCTCTTTCACATCGGCGCGCGCTCGCAGCAGCTGCCCATGAACATGCGCGGCGGCTGCGTGGTGATCCTGCGCGCCTTCAACGCCGAAGCCATCCTGCAGACCATCACCAAGGAGCGCATCACGCACGTGCACATCGTGCCGACCATGATGCAGGGTGTGCTGGACATTCCCGACAACGAACGCTACGACACCTCCAGTCTGAAGTGCATCATCTATTCGGCCGCGCCCATGCCGCTGCCGGTGCTGAAGCGCGCCATGAAGCGCTTCGGCCCCGTCATGCTGAATGGCTGGGGTCTTACCGAAGGCGGCAATGGTTCGGCGTTCCCGCGTCACCTGCACCGCCCGGACGGCACGCCTGACGAGATCAAGCGCCTCGGTTCGGTGGGACAGGCCACGGCGAACACCGACGTGCGTGTCGGCGACGAGGAGGACCGCGAAGTGCCGCGCGGCACGGTGGGCGAGTTGCTGCTGCGCTCGGCCTCCAATCTGCTGGGATACTGGAACAACGGCCCGGCGACCATGGAAACACTGCGCAACGGCTGGCTGCACACCGGCGACATGGGCTACATGGATGAACAGGGTTACATCTTCCTGGTCGACCGCAAGAAGGACATGATCATCTCCGG
>CANIIN010000175.1 GCA_947467405.1 Betaproteobacteria bacterium
AATCGTGGCGCTGACTGATGCATAGAGGCGGCCGTGTCGGATGTCGTGGCAAACGACCCCTATCTGGGGCAAACTGCGCACGAATGCTCATTGACGGCCTGGATCGGGCGTTTCGTGGGGTCGGCCTGTGACTTATTCCCAGGCGTTCCGGGCGAATGGCGATATGCTTTTGGCTGTGATGGTGGATTCCTGAGGAGAGAGCATGAATGCAATCGGAAAAGCTGTACGCGGGGCCGCACTGCTGGCCATGACGGGGCTGGCCAGCGTCGGCACGGCCATCGCTCAGAATGCCGACGTCGGCCTGCTCAACATGCTGAACGGCGATGTCAATTACGCCAGCGAAGGCGGTTCGGCAGGCTCGAGGGCGCAGGCTTTCATGAAGGTTCGCCAGGGCGACCGTTTCACGGTGCCCGCCGGCGCGCAACTGCGCGTTGTTTATTTTGATGGCGGCCGTCAGGAAACGTGGAAGGGTCCGGCGGCGTTCAAGGCCGGTGCCAAGGCCAGCGATGCGACCAACGGTTCGCCCTCCGACGTGGCTACGTTGCCGTCCGCCGTGCCGCAGAAGATTGCACAAGTGCCGGAACTGTTGCAGATCGCCAAGTTGGGGCGCTCGGGCGGTGTAGCGGTGCGCGGCGCAGGCAAGGCTCCGCGCCTGACGGCCGAACAACAGGCGGAAGTCGCCACCGCCAAGGACACGTATCGCAAGATGCGCGCGCAGTCGCCGGCCGACGACGTCACCCCGGAGTTGTACCTGTACTCGGTGCTGCAGGATTTCCTGCTCTATGACGACATGAAGCCGGTGGTCGATGAGATGGTCAAGCGCCAGCCGGGCAACAGCGAAATCCAGGAACTGGCTTCCTGGGTGAAGAGTCGCACCCAGTAAGGCCGGGCAAGGTTCAGCGGTACTCGCGGGGGCGCTTCGGCGCTCCTGGTCATTTCCGCAACCGTCCGTGATGTGCGCCGTGGGGCCCGCTAGGCGTGCTGCCCCGCCACCCAACCCGACGACCAGGCCCACTGGAAGTTGAAGCCGCCCAGCCAGCCGGTGACGTCTACCACCTCGCCGATGAAATACAGACCCGGTACGGCGCGCACTGCCATGGTCTTGGACGACAGTTCATTGGTATCGACGCCTCCCAGCGTCACCTCGGCCTTGGCATAACCCAGCGTCCCGGAGGGCATGAGTTCCCAATGGTTGAGGGCATGGCCAATGCGCTGCAGATCGCGATGCGACAGATTGTTCAAGGCGGCGTTGCCGGTTTCCAGTTCCGCCCAGGCCTGCGCGAAGCGCCGCGGGAGGCGTTCCGCGAGCACGTTGGCCAGCAGCGAGCGGCTGCCCTGCAGGTTGTTCAGCCATTCGGTGGCGTCCACGCCGGGAAGCAGATCGATGCTGATCGGGGCCTTGCGGCCGCCGCCCTCGTGACGATGGCGACCATAATCCTGCGACTGCCAGTAGCTGGATATCTGCAGCACGGCCGGACCGGACAGGCCGCGGTGGGTGAGCAGCAGGCTTTCGCGAAACGATGTGGCCGGCAGGCCGGTGGCGCCATCGCAGCCGGTTTCGACATCCAGTGACACCCCCGACAGTTCCTGAAAGCGCGCCAACGTTTCGGGCTCCAGCGACAGCGGAACCAGGGCGGGTTTCGGGGGCACGATTTTCAGCTCGAACTGCTCGGCCAACCGGTAGCCGAAGGGCGTGGCACCCAGTTTGGGCACGGCCAGTCCGCCGGTGGCGACCACCAGTGAATGGCAGCGCATGGTGCCCTGGTCAGTGACGAGTTCGAACGCGGTTGCGGCATCTCCGTCATCGCCCGCATCACGACAGTCCGACACACTGTGTACAGCGCAGGGCATGGCCCATTCGACGCCGCCGTCGGCGCATTCCTTTTTCAGCAACTCGATGATGTCCTGCGCCGAGTCGACGCAGAACAGCTGGCCGTGGTCACGTTCTTCGTATCGGACCCCGTGACGCGTGACCAGGGCGATGAAATCGTTCTGCGAAAACTGCGCCAGCGCGGAACGGCAGAAGTGGCCGTTGCGAGACAGAAAATTGTTGGCTGTGACGGTGCGATTGCTGAAGTTGCAGCGTCCGCCGCCGGAGATACGGATGCGCTCGCCAAGCTTGTCGGCGTGGTCGATGAGCAGCACGCGCCGCCCGCGTCGACCGGCCTGGGCCGCGCACATCATGCCGGCAGCGCCGGCGCCGATGACGATCACGTCCCAGTGCTTCATTCGGGCACCGGGCGCCGTGTAGCGGTGCGTGCCATCGCGGCGGCCGCAAGGGTGCTGGGGAACGACAGGGTTGGTCTTGGCGTCAAGCTGGGAAAATCCGTGAAAGTCCGCATGGATAGGGCATCTTCAGGCATTTACCCGGTGCGCTGGGCGGTCGGCATGCCTGCTGAAGACGGCCGCGCAGGGTACCACCGCGCGCGCCCAACTCAAAGCCTGTGGCGCGGTTGCCCGGTCAGGCGTGCGCTCGGGCCGGACCGGGCGGCGCCGTTCGGGCACAGGCGTTCCTCGACCGTGGGCAGTCCGGAGAATGCGCGCGGGACGGTGGCGGCCGCGTCGCAAGGATTGAGGTTGCCTTCATCCTGCGCGGCGATATTGCTCAGATCACGGGAAGTCGAGCGCAGTACGGGAATATGACTGGTCAGGGGTCGCCATGGCGTAGCGGCGCGGGTACCATTGCAGCTTGTGCGGTTGAGCCATGAATCCCGCTTAAGAGATTGATTTGAACATGAAAAGATTGAGGATATGAACATTGCCGCGAGGCGCGCGATCCGGTTCGTGCCGTTGCTGGATCAGGATCGGGAAACGCGCATGAAACTGCTGGCGGTGCGCAATGAAGATACCGTGCGACGCGCGATGTTCACCGACCATGTCATTTCCACTGATGAGCATCTGCAGTGGATGACGGGCTTGCTGTCCGACCGGTCGCGTCGGGTCTGGGTGATTCTGGGGGAAGCCGACGACGTGATCGGGCAGGTCAGCCTGGCGCGACTGGACCGGCGTCAGTTGACCTCGGATTGGGCGTTCTTTCTCAGCAAGTCGCAGCGTGGCGGTCTGGGGTTTGCGGTGGAGTTCGCCTTCCTGAATTTCGTGTTCGACGAGTTGGGACTGGCCAAGCTGAATTGCGAAGTGGTGGAGGGCAACGATGCGGTGGTCAAACTGCACGACAAGTTCGATTTCAAAAAGGAGGGTTTGCGCCGTTCGCAGGTGATCAAGGATGGGCGGCGCATCGACGTGCATCTGCTGGGGCTGACCCGCGAGGACTGGGCTGCTGCGCGCAACCGTATCGCCGACAAGCATGCCGCGGTGCTGGAGCGCTTTGCCATCGACATCGTTCCCCTGCGCGACGATGAGACCGCGTCGGTGGATGCGATCAAGGCCTCAGTGGCGATGATGGGAGCGGGCCGATGAGTACGCTGGCCATCATTCCCGCCCGTGGCGGCAGCAAGCGCATTCCGCGCAAGAATATCCGACCATTTGCCGGCATTCCGATGCTGGCGCGCACCATTGCCATCCTGCAGTCGGCTGCCATTTTTGATCGCATCGTCGTCTCGACCGATGACGATGAAATCGCCGACATCGCGGGAAAGGCCGGCGCTGAAGTGCCGTTTCGCCGTCCCCCCGAGTTGTCCAACGACATGGCCGGCACGGTGCCGGTCATTCAACACGCTATTCGCACCCTGGCCGACGGCACCGGGCCGACAGCGGAACACGTGTGTTGCGTGTATCCGGCGGCGGTGCTGGCGCGTCCCGAGGATCTGCGTGAATCACACGGCATGCTGGTGGCGTCCGACGCGAACTTTGTTTTTACCGCCGCAGCTTTCGGCCATCCCATCCAGCGCGCGCTGAAGCGCAATGCCGACGGCAGCTGCGACATGTTCTGGCCGCAATACCGCGAAACGCGCTCGCAGGACCTGGAGCCGGCCTATCACGATGCCGGGCAGTTCTACTGGGGCCTGCGTGACGCGTGGCTGGAGAGCCGCCCGATCTTCTCCGGCAACACGCGCATGCTGGTGCTGCCGTCCTACCGCGTGCAGGACATCGACACGCCGGAAGACTGGGATCGTGCCGAATTCATTTTCAAGTCACTGCAGCAGGGCGGATCGCCGGGCGCTGCGACACAAGGTCAATCATGAAAATAGGCAACCTCGAGATAGGGCGCCACGCCGCGCCGGTGATCGTCGCCGAACTGTCCGGCAACCACAACGGCTCGGTGGAGCGCGCGCTGAAGATCGTCGAGGCAGCGGCGCAGTGCGGCGCGCAGGCGCTGAAGCTGCAGACCTATACCGCCGACACCATGACGCTCGACATCAGTGAAGGCGAGTTCTTCATTTCCAATCCCGCCAGTCTGTGGGCGGGGCGCAGCCTGTACGATCTGTATCAGGAGGCCTACACGCCGTGGGAATGGCATGAGCCGCTGTTCCGCCGCGCCAACGAGCTGGGCATGGTGGCGTTCAGCACACCGTTCGACGCGACATCGGTGGAGTTTCTCGAGTCGCTGAAGGTGCCGGCCTACAAGATCGCCTCGTTCGAGAACGTCGACCTGCCGCTGATCCGCAAGGTGGCGGCCACCGGCAAGCCCATCATCATGTCCACCGGCATGGCATCGCTGGCGGAACTGGACGAAGCGGTGACGGCTGCGCGCGAGGCAGGCTGCAAGGACCTGATACTCCTGCAATGCACCAGCAGCTATCCGGCCGACCCGGCGTACTCCAATCTCGCCAACATTCCGCGCCTTCGCGAGTTGTTCGATTGCGAGGTCGGACTGTCCGACCACACGCTGGGCATCGGTGCCTCGGTGGCGAGCGTCGCGCTGGGCGCCACGTTGATCGAGCGGCATTTCACCTTCGCGCGCGCCGACGGCGGCGTGGACTCGACGTTTTCGCTGGAGCCGGCGGAGTTGAAGCAATTGGTTCAGGAGTCGCGCGTGGCGTGGCAGGCGTTGGGAAAGGTGCATATCGGGCCAACCGACATCGAGCTGGGTTCGTTGAAGACGCGCCGCAGCCTGTATATCTGCGAAGACCTCGTTGCCGGCGCCGTGCTGACGGAAAAGAACCTGCGCGCCATTCGTCCGGGGCACGGCTTGCCGCCGAAGTATTTTGATCAGTTGATCGGCAAGCGCGTCACGCGTGCCGTGACGCGCGGCACCCCGGCCAGTTGGGACCTGCTCGGCTAGGCCGGGCGGTTCTGTGCTTGACGCCAATCTACCCATGACGTTTCCGCAATGACCCTGCCGGTGGTCGTCACGGTCTGCGGCGATCCCGGCGGTGCCGGGGCGCTGGCGCCAGTGCTGGAGGCGCTGATTGCGGAAGGGCGAGTGAGCCTGCGCAACTTTGCCTACCGCCAGGCGACGGATATTTTGTTCGCGCGGAACATGTCGTTTACAGCCATTGCGGCTGGCGCTGACGAAAAATGGATCACCTCGCAACTGGCCGAATGCGGTGCCAGGCTGCTGCTGACCGCAACGTCGTATCGAACCGAAGAGCACGAGAAGGCTTTCATCGCTGCCGCCAGAGGGTTGGGCCTGCGTTCGATCGCCGTGCTGGATTTCTGGGCCAACTACGGCGTGCGCTTTGCCGACGGTTCAGGTGAGTTGCGCTACCTGCCGGACCTCATCACCGCCATGGACCAGGCGTCGCGTGACGGCCTCATTGCCGACGGCGTGCCGCCGGATCGCATCGTGATGGCAGGCCATCCCGGATTCGACGCCATCACCCGGCAACGCGCCGCGTTCAGCGCTGCGCGACGTTCCGCGCTGAGGACATCACTGGGCACGCCGGATGGCGGACTGCAGGTTCTGTTTGCCTCGCAGCCATTGCGCGAACTTTATGGCGCTGATGAATCGTCCACCACGTTCCGCGGCTTTCATGAGCATTCGGTTCTCGACGCGGTGATTGAATCGCTCGAGGCCAGCGCCAAACTGACGGGCCGCGCCATCCAGCTTGTCGTCCGTCCGCATCCTCGTGAGGAGGCGGAGCCTTACCAGGCGCGGCATTCTGCATTAATCGGGATCGTCGTGAGCAAGGATGGTGACGCGCGGGAATGTGCCATGGCTTCCGATCTGGTGATCGGCATGACCACCATGCTGCTGGTCGAGGCCTGTTACCTCGGCGTGCCGACGGTCAGCCTGCAACCGGACCTGCAACGGCCCAACATGCTTCCGGAGTTGCCTGGATTGGTGATCGTGCGCCGCCA
>CANIIN010000176.1 GCA_947467405.1 Betaproteobacteria bacterium
CTGCAGGACTTCCATCAACTCGGCCGGGGTCGCACCCAGTTCAATGGCCCTGCGCACGTGCAGACGCATGCCCGGCTCGTGAAGGTGCGTCGTTGCCGCGCTGATGGATAGCAGGATGAATTCCTGCGTCTTCGGATCCAGTGCGGATGTCCCGCGCGCCGTCTCGATGTAGGAACAGTAGGCATTCATGTAGGCGGGAGACAGTGTGCAGAGTGACTCACAGCAATCATCCCAATACCCGTTGGCCGCGACGAATCGCGCCTTGAGCGAAGCCTGGTCAAAGCCTGCGCGCTGCCCCGCGCCATGCCCATCCAGGGCCACGCCCGCCTTCTGCAACTCCTCCATCAGAATGGGAACCCCAACCGTCATGGTGTGCGCGCCAAGCAGACTCACGATCTGCAGCACGCCCATCAACTCCTCGCGGCTTGCGCCATATTGCAGTGCCGTCGCCATATGCAGGCGCAAGCCTCGCAGATACAGGTGCGTGGTGGATGCATCGATCGCGATATAGATGAATTCCTTCAGCTTGGGGGCAAGCACCCCTTCCAGCCAGGGAAGACTGGTCATGCCGAGATAAGCCTTCAGAAAAGCCGGGTTCAGGGCCAGAAGATCATCATGCCAGGGTGACCAGTAGCCCCGCTTGGTCTTGAACTCTTCCTTGAGCGCTTGTCGGTCCAACTCGGACATCTTCGTCATGTACCACTCCAGATCAATGAATTCACAAGAACAACCTTCTCGCCAATGACACAGCCCGGCACGATCAGCGCGCGGTCCACGCCCCATCAATGGAAAGCGCCGAGCCGCGCACTTCAGCTGCCGCATCGGAACACAGGAATGCCGCCAGTTCGGCAATCTGTTCAGGGGCTACCGGGCGGCCGGATGGCATGTTGACAGCAGCAATCCTCGCCTGCGCTTCCTCCCGCGTGATGCCTTCCTGATTGGCGAGGTCCTTCGCACTCTTGTAGAAAATCCGCGTCGAGACATCTCCGGGACATATCGCATTGCAGGTGATTCCAGTCGCCGCCGTCTCCAGCGCAACGGCCTTGGTCAGCCCGACCAGCCCATGTTTGGATGCCACGTAACTGACACGGTTGGTTCCCCCAACCAGTCCGTATGCCGATGAGATATTGATGATCCGGCCCCAGTTGCGCTGACGCATCTGCGGCATGACCGTGCGAATGGTGTGGAACGAGGCAGACAGGTTCAAGGCCAGAACCAGATCCCATTTCTCCGGCGGACAGTCTTCGATTGGAGCCTTGTAGGTCGTTCCCGCATTGTTGATCAGGATATCAACGCGACCGAATTCCCTGGTTGCGCTGTCGACCAGCATGGCCGCCTCATCAGGTTTGGAGACGTCAGCGCTGACGTGCATGACACGGGAGCCGGACAGGCCGGCGATTTCATCACGCAATGTGGCGATCTCGTCCGGATCGCCAAAACCGTTGAGCATGATGGATGCGCCCTTGCCGGCCAGGCATCTGGCCATCGCGAGTCCGATGCCCGCAGTGGACCCGGTAATCAGGGCAACCTTTCCTTGCAGCATCTCCACTCCCGTCTATTCGGTGCAATCCGTCACGCTCTGCGCCCGGTCGAACATCCTGTCAGTCCGGCTGATTGGCGAGCGATTCCATTCTGTGAAACTGCTTCGCTATTTTGGAATTTTTAGTCGCCCAAGTCAATCGGCCCTATATACTGAAAGCGGCGCAGATTCCGACCAATTCATTCGCCAGTGATCCGAGGAGAGACCCTGATGAACCGCACCAAACAACATCTGATCGCATTGCTTCTTGCAACCGTCTGCAGCGCGCCCGGCGCTGCACTTGCTCAGGGCACCTACCCGACCAAGCCCATCCACATGGTGGTGCCGTTTGCTCCCGGCGGCGCAACAGATATCGTCGGCAGGGTGATGGCCACCGAAATGACCAAGACACTCGGGCAGACCGTGCTGGTCGAAAACAGACCAGGCAACGCAGGCGCGACAGGCGCTGATATCGTTGCCAAATCGGCTCCGGATGGCTACACGCTCTGTCTTTGCACGGTCGGTCCGCTGATCACGGTTCCCCTGCTGAATCCCAGCCTTGGCTACGACCCGCTACGCGACCTGCTTCCGGTCAGTGTCGTCAACACCGTTGAGCTGGCCATTTTTGCCCGTGAAACGCTTCCCGCCACGACGCCGTCGCAACTAGTGGCCTATGCAAAGGCCAATCCGGGAAAGATTTCCTACGCCACCCCGGGGACCGGAGGACCGAATCATTTCGCCGGCGAATTGCTGCAGATCATGGCCGGGCTCAAGCTTCTCCATGTTCCCTTCAAGGGTGACGGGCAGGCGATCATCGCGCTGGCTGGCGGTCAGGTTGACCTGTACCTCGGCGGCATTGCCAGCGCACTGCCGCAAGTCAAGGCCGGCAAGGTCAAACCCATCATGGTGACCGGCGCATCACGATCGAAGCTCCTGCCGGATATCCCCACCGTCAGCGAGTCGGGATATGCCGGCTACGAGGCGAGCGTATTCTCCGGCATCGCCGTGGCAGCGGGCACCACGCCGGCCATCGTCGAAAGACTGTACAACGCCATTGCTGCAGCGGTGAAGGTGAAGTCGGTACAGGAGACCTTCGATGCGCAGGGAATAATTCCTGTTGGCGGACGGCCCGAAGCATTCACCGCCCTGCTCAAGACCGAGATGGAGAAGTGGGCCAGAGTGCAAAAGCAGACCGGCATCAAACTGGACTAGTGACGCGGCCGCACTGCGAAACAGAGACAACCGTCTCCACCCTGCAGGAGCGCCTGCAGGGTGATTTTTCGATGATTGGCCCGAGGGGGCAAGCCCGATCGGCCCCTGTCAATCCAGGGACAGGGAAATGGCCTTGATGGCCTTTCCCCACACCTCCGCGTCCCGCTTGATCACGGCCGACAGTGCCTCCGGCGTACCGGGCGAACCAGCCAAGCCGTCAGCGGCCAGTCGCACCTTGACGTCTTCCGCCGCGAATGCCGTTCTGACCGCCTCGTTCAAGCGATCCACAACGGGCCTGGGCGTCCCGGCCGGCGCCACCAATCCGAACCAGAAATAGGCGGTCATGTCGGGGTAGCCCAGTTCGGCAAAGGTCGGCACGTCCGGCAGCGCCGCTGAACGCTGCTCGCTGGTTACCGCCAGCACGCGCACCCGGCCTGACTTGTGCGTCGGCACTGCGGTGGCGATGCCGTCATAGAGCATATGAATCTGTCCGCCCATCACGTCAGTCAACGCCGGCCCGGATCCCTTGTAAGGCACGTCAACGGTCTTGATGCCGGCGGCCAGATTGAACATCTCCCCCAGCAGATGATTGGATGCCCCACGACCGGTCGTGCCGTTGAAAACCTGTCCCGGACGCGCCTTGGCGAAGGCGATGAACTCCTGAACGTTCTGTATCGGCAACGTCGGCGTGATCGATAGCGTATAGGGCGTTCGCGCCATCATCGAGATCGGCGCAAAATCCTCCACCTTGTACCGAACGGTCTTGTAGATCTGCGGGTTCAGCGACAAGGTCGTGAGGCTGGCGATAAGAAGCGTGTAGCCGTCCGGCGCGGCCTTGGCCGTCCGCTCGGCCGCGATCATGGTATTGCCACCGGGTGCATTCTCGACCAGGACTGGCTTGCCCAGTGAATCGGTCATTTTCTGCGCGATCTGGCGCACCACGATATCCGTCGGTCCGCCCGCCGCATACGGCAGCAGCATGGCCATCGGCTTGGCCGGCCAGGCCTGCGCCTGCGCCAGGGAAGCGGCACACGCCAGCACTATGGAGCAAATGCCGGTCAGCGCCTTTCTCATTTCCGGGTTTCCCAAGTTCATTTCTCATCCCTCCTCGTTCATGTGAAATACAGAGACTGCTGTTCCGTTCAACGTACCTTTGGCGCTCCACGCGGTCAAGCGAAGGTTTCAATCTCTCTCGATCGTTCCGCAGAATGAAACCCATTGCCTGAACATCAATCCGTGTTTGGTGAAAATCATCCCTGCGTGTAGCATCCTCGGAAGTGCACCCGGTCAATGGTCGGTATCCGACTGAATCAAATAGGAGGAAGTTTCATGCGTTTTCTGAAAGCATTTGCCGTTGCAGTTGCTGTTCTCGGTGGCTCGTTCTCGACGCAGAGCAGTGCGCAGGGCTATCCGGCCAAACCCGTCAAGCTGGTCGTGCCCTTCGCGGCGGGTGGCACGACCGACATTCTCGCCAGGCTCTATGGCCAGCGAATGGGCACGACGCTGGGGCAACCCCTTATTGTTGAGAACCGCACCGGGGCCGGCACGATGATCGGGTCCGACTACGTGGCGAAATCCGCTCCGGACGGATACACCCTTCTGCTCGGCTCACCGTCGGTGTGGCTCAACCCCGTGCTGTACAAGAAGGTGCCCTACAAGTTCGACGACTTCACGCCGATATCGGTTGTCGCGCGCGCGCCCTACGTCATGGGCATTCCGGCCAATCTCGGCCCGCAGAACCTGCAGGAATTCATCGTCTGGTCAAAGAATCCGGCCAACCGCGTGAGCTACGGGATTCTCGGCGTCGGCGCCCCCTCGCATCTGGTCTCCAAGCTGTTCGAAAATGTCACCGGCGTGCGCGGCGTGGACATTTCCTACAAGGGCACCGCCCCGGTCATGACCGATCTGATGGGCGGTCTCATCCAGTATTACTTTGATGCGGTGGTGACATCGCTGCCCCTGCATCGCTCCGGAAAAATCCGTGTACTGGCCGTGACCAGCGAACAGCGTTCGCCGGCGGCTACCGATATACCGACCTTCAAGGAATTGGGCTACCCAAAAATGGTGGCCGATACGGTATGGGGCATCTTCGCTCCCGCCGGGACGCCCCGACCCATCATCAACCAGCTCAGCAGGGCCGCCGCAGAAGCGGCCGGCTTCGAGGAAATGAGGTCAAGACTGCTGCGCGAGGGCACCGTGCCGATCGCCAGTACGCCTGAAGGCTTCTCCGAGATCATCCGCCAGGACTTCGACATGTGGAATGAAATCATCAAGGCGTCGAACATCCAGCTGGAATAACCAGGGCGCCGGGGCAGGAGTTTGACACCTGCCTTCGCACTGCCGCACTGTCGGTAGCGGCCGGTCCCGCTAAGCGGCAGCGGGACTCCACGAGTAGGTAATCCTGGTGGCCATTGTCACCAATGCATCCACTTCACAGAAATTGGCAAGATCCGCCTGGACGCCATTCCGGTAGCCAGCATCACTCATGAAGCGGGCTGCATCGTCGATATTGTCGAACCACAACTCGGATACGCAATCGAACTCGTATCCCGCTGGCGGTTCAACAAGCCCCCTGTCCTGAACGTAGCGACGCAGAACCGGACAGGCCTGCCCCTGCTTCAGCATGAGGTCGGCATGCGGCCCCGCGCAGTGGCGGTCAAACTCTTCCCTCGAGATGCCCTGGCGGCGTTTCAGGAACAGCATGACGCAGATATTGTCCGGCGGGCCGTCCTTGAGCACCACCTCTTCCGTGTACAGCGACCACTTGGACACCACGTCGCCGAACACGCGCACTTCATCGGGACGCAGACGCTCCCGGATTTCCTGGCGGTCCTCGGACGGTTTCGAGACGAGCAGTTCCGTCATGGTCAGCAGCGCCACGCCGGCATGCGCGTTGGACGAACCGGGGATGGACGGCGTGCTTTCCAATTTGGTGCAATGCTGCACTCTCAGGTACCTCACCCCGACCGATGGGAAACTGGCCGCTACCTTTGCATGGCTGCGCCACTGCCGCGGGAAGTCCTCGACCGGAATCGCCGGGTTGCGACCAGCCAGATAAAGGCGCTTGAAAGTCATTTCAGGTATCCAGTTTCAGGTTGAACAATCTGCGACTGCCCTTGGCGTGCGACCGCCGCAACCGCGTGAGCCCGGTCAGGCACACACATTGCCTTGTCGCCGGCCACGAATTCCATCTGTCGGAATGCATTTCAATAATCATAACCATGCCCCTCTACAGGGTCAATCAATCCTCTCACGAACGGCCTGTGCGAATGATTCAGCGCGGGTCCCCTGGACTGCTGGACGATTTTTCGATTGGATCCGCCCTACATCAACCGGCCCCGCTCAGGTAAGCTTGCGAACCTGGAGCATGCGCTGGCGATTCACGCGAAGTCGTGGCATCGATCGCGACACATCCTTCCGCAGCGCTGCCTTTCGTTGCAAC
>CANIIN010000177.1 GCA_947467405.1 Betaproteobacteria bacterium
TGGTCGGCCAGGTCGAACACCACGCTCATGTCGTGTTCGATGATCAGCAGCGTGCGGCCTTCGGTGAGGCGCCGGATCAGCGCAATGGCGGCCTTGGTCTCGCTCGCGCTCATGCCAGCGGTCGGTTCGTCCAGCAGGATGACGCTGGCACCGCCGGCAACCGTGACACCCAGTTCCAGCGCGCGTTGTTCGGCGTACGACAATTCTCCTGCCGGATCGTTGCGACGTGACGCGAGACCTGTTGATCGGAGGATGTCGTCGGCTTGATCGCGGATGTCGTGCATGGCGTCCAGGCTGCGCCACCAGGTGTAGCGTTTCGGTGTGGCGGCCAGCACCGCGGCGCGCAGGTTCTCGAATACCGACAGGGCGGGAAACAGGCTGGTGATCTGGAAGCTGCGCGCCAGTCCGCGTCGCGCACGCCAGTGTGGCGGGAACTGAGTGATGTCTTCGCCATGCAGGCGCACCGATCCGTTTGAAGCAGTTGTTCGTCCGCTGGCGATATCGAACAGCGTGGTCTTTCCGGCACCGTTGGGGCCGATCACCGCGTGGCGCTGACCCGGCGGGATATCGAGATCGACATGGCGCAGCACGTCGCTTTCTCCGTAGCGCTTGCCGATGCCGCGCAACGACAGGGCCGTCATGCCGCCGTTCCTTTCCGGCCGACCAGACGAAGCGAGCGTTTCGCGGCGACGCACAGGCCGCCGCCTGTTGCCAACAATACGACGGCGCACGACCAGGCCGATGCATCACGCTCCTGTCCGGCCAGTCCAAGCAGGCGTGCCAGTTCGCCGGTCTCGCCGCGACCGGCGATCAGGTAGGTGAGTTCGACGAGGCCGATGGCGCCAGCCAGCCCGGCCAGCCAACCTGCTGCGATCACCAGACGCAGCGCCGCATCGGCACTCGTATTACCGGCCCCAACTGTCGAGGGCGAACGAACTGTGCGGCGAGTGGCCCGAACAAGGAGGGACGTGATGCCATCCGGCGCGAACAACATCACGACAATGAACAGGCAACCGAGATAGAACGGCCAGGCCGGGGTGAGCGTACCCAGTGCACTGGCGGTCAGCACATAAATGATGGCGCCTGTGACCGGGCCGAAGAACGATCCGGCGCCGCCGATCACGGTGGCGACGAGCGGTGCGGCCGATTGAGTGTGGCCCAATGCTTCGCCCGTCGCGACCTCGAACTGGATGACGCTGAGCGCGCCGGCCAGGCCGGCAAAGAAGCCGGCCGCCAGCATCACGCGCCAGCGCACCGCTTGCACATTGCAGCCGATGAAGGCGGCGCGTTCCGCATTGTCACGCACGGCGTTGGCCATGCGGCCAAGCGGGGTACGCGTCAAGGCTTGCATCGCGAGCATGCAGAGGAACGTCCAGGTCGCGACCAGTGCATACACTTGCAACGGAGAGCCGTAGTTGATGCCGAACAGACCCGTCCCGGTGACGCGATTCGTGGTGACGCCGCCTTCGCCGCCGAACCAACCGGGAAGCATCGGCACGACAGCGATGGCCAGTTCGGCCATGGCCAGCGAAATCATGGCGAAGGTGAGGCCGCCGCGGCGCGTGCTGAACCAGCCGGGCAGCAGCGCACACAAGGCGCCGGCCGCGCCGCCCGCCAGTGGCAGCAGCGTGACCGGAAGGCCGCCGGTCCCCCACGCGTTCAGCGCATGCGCCGCGCCATAGGCGCCGGCGCCGAAGTAGAGCGCGTGGCCGAAGGACAGCATGCCGGTTTCGCCGTAGAGCAGATTGAAGGACAGCGCGAACACGATCATGACGGCGGCTTGCGTCAGCAGCGTCAGCGCAAAGCCCTGGGGAAAGATCAACGGCAGGACGACCAGGGCCGCCGCGACGCCGCCCCATCGCGCGAGAAATGAATAAGGCATCAATCGGCCCTGTTTCCCATCAGTCCGCTCGGCCGGACGATCAATACCAGCAACATGAGCAGGTAGGGCAGGGCTGGCGCAGCCTGCGCCAGCGTGATGCGTCCCAACTCCGCAAGCAAACCGTTCTGCACGTTGGTGTACGGCAGGACACGTGCCAGCGGCACGTCGATGGCCACGGCGAAGGTCTGCAGCAATCCGATGGCCAGCGATGCGATGAAGGCGCCGCCCAGCGACCCCATGCCGCCCACCACCACGATGACGAAAATGATCGAGCCAACTGTTGCTGCCATGCCCGGTTCGGTGACCAGCGTAGCGCCGCCCAGTGCGCCCGCCAGGCCGGCCAGCGCGGCGCCGCCGGCAAAAATGATGCTCTGCAGCCGCGGCACGTCATGGCCCAGCGCTTCGAGCATGCGCGGCGCCTCCAGCGCGGCGCGCACCAGCAGACCCGTGCGGGTGCGCGTGACGGCCAGCCACAGGATCATCAGGATCGTGATCGCCACCAGCATCAGCAACGCCCGGGCGAGGGGAAACGGTGCGCCGAGCAGCGTGAAGGCGCTGCCGGAGAGTTCCGGCGGCAAATGGAAGTCCACCGCTGCGCGTCCCCAGGCCAGTTGCACGACTTCGCCGACCAGCCAGGCGACGCCGAAGGTGACGATCAACTGCGCGACCTGGCCATGCGCATGCACACGCCGTAGCAGGAAGATGTCGATCAGCGCCCCGCTCAGGCCCGCTGCCAGCGGCGCAAGCACCAGCGCCGGCCAGAAGCCGAGCCATTGCGACAACTGGAAGGCGTAATAGGCGCCCAGCATGTACAGGCTGGCGTGCGCGAAATTCAGCACACCCATGAGCGAAAAAACCAGCGTCAGTCCCGCGCTGAGCATGAACAGCAGCAGTCCGTAGGACAGGCCGTTCAGGAGCGAGCTGACGATGAGTTCCAGGGGGAGATTCTCCGTGTGCGGCGGCGCTCCGCCCGTATCTTGAATCCAGATAGTGTTGGTCGTTCGGTGCCGCCAGGCCGAGTCTACTATGATGCGGTTGACAGGTCGTCTGTCGCCGGCGTACTTTTTGTCCTTCCCCGATCGCCTGCAGTTTTCCGTGTGTATTGCGGTGCGCATCGCCGGCGTGAACGGTGGCCACAGGGGATCAACCCGACACTGCAACCAGGAGGAATCAATGCTGCGCGGAATCATGATGGATCAACAACTGCTCGTGTCGTCGCTCATCGTGCACGCTGCGCGCGCGCACGGCGACACCGAGATTGTCTCGCGCACTGTCGAGGGTGGCATGCACCGCTATACCTATGCGGATGCCGAATTGCGTTCGCGCCGGCTGGCGCAGGCGCTGGCCAAGCTGGGCGTTGGCGAGGGCGAACGCGTCGGCACGCTGGCCTGGAACGGTTATCGCCATTTCGAGATCTATTACGCCGTGTCGGGCAGCGGCGCCGTCGTGCACACGGTGAACCCGCGGCTCTTTCCGGAGCAGATCGCCTGGATCATCAATCATGCCGACGACCAGTACGTATTCTTCGACCTGACCTTCGCGGCGCTGGTGGAAGGCCTGGCGGCGCATTGCAAGGGCGTGAAGGGATGGGTGGCGATGACCGATCGCGCCCACATGCCGTCCATCAAGGTGCCGAATCTGCTGTGCTACGAGGAGTTGATCGAGCCACACAAGGGTGATTACGCATGGCCGGAACTGGACGAGTGGTCGGCTGCAGGCCTGTGCTACACGTCAGGCACCACCGGCAATCCCAAGGGCGTGCTGTACAGCCACCGCTCCACCGTGCTGCATGCCTACAACGCTTCGCTGCCGGATTCGCTGAACTGCTCGGCGGCCACCACCATCCTGCCGGTGGTGCCGATGTTCCACGTCAATGCCTGGGGCATTCCCTACCTGGCGCCGATGAACGGCGCGAAGCTGGTGTTTCCGGGAGCCGGACTGGATGGCAAGAGCCTGCACGAATTGTTCGAGGGTGAAAAGGTCACGACCACGGCCGGCGTGCCGACGGTCTGGCTGGGCTTGCTCAATTACCTTCGCGACAACAAGTTGAAACTCTCGACTCTGAAGACCGCCATTGTCGGCGGTTCGGCCTGCCCGCCATCGATGATTGCCGATTTCGAGAAAGAGCACGGCGTGGATTGCGTGCACGCCTGGGGCATGACTGAAATGAGCCCGCTGGGCACGTTGGCACGCATCAAGGGCAAGCATCTCGCCAGCACGCATGACGAGCGCTTTGCGCTGCGTTGCAAGACCGGCCGCATCATCTATGGCGTGGACATGAAGATCGTGGACGGCGAGGGCAGGGAACTGCCGCACGACGGCAAGGCCTTCGGCGACCTGCTGGTGCGCGGCTACTGCGTCACCGCGGGGTACTTTCGCGGTGAGGGCGGCAACGTGCTGGAGAAGGACGAGCATGGCCGCAACTGGTTCCGAACCGGCGACGTGGCCACCATCGACCCGGACGGCTACATGCAGATCACGGATCGCTCCAAGGACGTGATCAAGTCGGGCGGCGAATGGATCAGCTCCATTGACCTGGAAAACATCGCCGTGTCGCACCCGGCGGTGGCGGAGGCGGCCGTGATCGGCATTGCGCATCCGAAGTGGGACGAGCGCCCGTTGCTGATCGTGGTGAAGAAGCCCGATGCGACGTTGACGCGCGAGGAACTGCTGAAGTTCTACGAGGGTAAAATTGCCAAATGGTGGATGCCGGACGATGTGGCATTCGTCGACCAGTTGCCGCACACGGCGACCGGCAAGTTGCTCAAGACCAAGTTGCGCACCGATTTCAAGGGGCACAAGCTGCCGACGGCGTGAGCCGTCGACTTTCGCGAGAAGTGGGCGCGCACGGTGTGCGTCGTCCCGGGCTCCTGTCGATATCCACCCAACCCCGTATCTGCATCAACTGCCGTTTCATCAAAGGATAGCAATGAGTCTGATCACGACCGAAAACAAAGATGGCGTCCTGTTCCTGGGTTTCAATCGTCCCGACAAGAAGAACGCCATCACGCTGGACATGTACCGCACCCTCACCGCGGCCTTCAAGGCGGCGCAGGCCGACGACACGGTGCGCGTGGTGCTGGTGCATGGCTCGCCTGACACCTTCACTTCCGGCAACGATCTGGCGGATTTTCTGAGCGAGCCGATGGACGATAAGTCGCCTATTCCGGCCTTTCTGGAAGCGTTGTCGCATTTCGAGAAGCCGATCGTCGCTGCGGTGAACGGTCCGGCAATCGGTATCGGCACCACCATGCTGCTGCATTGCGACCTGGTCTATGCGGACACCACCGCCAAGCTCGCTGTGCCGTTCATCAATCTCGGTGCGGTACCCGAGGGCGGTTCGAGCTACCTCATGCCGCGCATCATGGGAAACGTGCGCGCGGCGGAACTGCTCATGCTGGGCGAAACCTTCAACGGCCAGAAGGCCAAGGAATATGGTCTGGTGAATGACGTGGTCGAACCGGGCAAGCTCATGGAGACGGCCACCGCGGCTGCGCGCAAGCTGGCGCAGCGCCCTCCTGCCGCGTTGCGCATCACCAAGTCGTTGCTGAAGCGCTGGAACCGCGACACGCTGGACAAGGTCATTCCGACGGAGCTGGAACTCTTTGCCCAGCAGTTGCGCTCGCCCGAGGCCAAGGAAGCCATGACGGCATTTTTCGAGAAGCGCAAGCCTGACTTCAGCGGTTTCAAGTGATCGGAGCACCGACGGCATGAAGTCGCCACTGCGCATTGGGCTGGCCGGCGCGATGCTGCTTGCCGGTGCGTTCGCCGCGGCTTTTGCCAGTGCCGACGTGTTCGTCTGGAAGGATCCTCAAACCGGGCGCACGCGCATGAGCAATATCGCGCCGCCCTGGCTGCGCGAACCGGTACCCGGCCAGCGCATGCCGAAGGTCGAGGTGGTGCGGGACAACAAGGTGATTGATCCGTCGGTGGCGTTTGCCACGCCGCAGCCAGCGCCGCCACCGCCGCCTGCCAATGCTGCGGCCAAGGGCGGCATCGGCATTACGGCCGCCCCTGTTGACGACGACTGACGAGCCAAAGTTGTGCTGCTGACGCCGCTCAGCGTTTGAGGATGAGCCGGCAGGCGAACGAGCCGGCGATCATGGCCGCGACGAATACCAGCGCTTCCATGCTGCCTGTTGAAAGCATCGCGATGCCTGGTCCCGGGCAATAGCCGCTCAGTCCCCAGCCGACGCCGAATACCGCAGAACCGACGACCAGTGTCGCGTCGACGCGGGTCTTGTCGGGGCGGTGAAACATCGAGTCGAACA
>CANIIN010000178.1 GCA_947467405.1 Betaproteobacteria bacterium
GACGCCGCCTTGACGACCTCCATCCAGGCCTGATCGCTTTCCGGTCGCGATTCCACGCGCGTCAATCCCTTGGATTGCATGTACCGCAACAGGCCGGATACCCATTCGACGTTGTATTCGATGATGCGCGGGATATTGCCCAGTGCGCCCATGGGGCCCATGATCATGAGCAGGTTCGGAAAGCCGGTGTTCTGGAAACCATGGAAGGTCTTGGCGCCACCGTCCCATTGATCCTTCAGACGGCGGCCACCGGTGCCGCGGATGTCGATCTGGTCAAACGCGCCGGTCATGGCATCGAAACCGGTGGCGTAGATGATGATGTCGAATTCGAAATTGCGCCCTGCCGTCCTGATCCCGGTCGGCGTGATGCATTCGATCGGCGTCTCGCGCACGTCGACCAGTTCCACGTTGGGCTGGTTGTAGACCTCGAAGTAGCGGGTTTCCAGCGGCACGCGGCGCGTGCCGAAGCCATGATCCTTCGGGATGAGCTTCTCGGCCACGGCCGGATCCTTCACGCGCTGGCGGATCTTGCCGGCCATGAATTCCGACATCCAGGCATTGGTCTGGCGATTCTTCATGAGATCGCTGAAATTCGCGAACCAGATGCCGAAACCCGGTTCGCCGTAAAGCCTTTCCCACAGCGCCTCGCGCTCCTCTGCGGACACCTCCGCCCCGAGGCGCGGGTCGGGGTTGTGGATGAAGCCGGAAACGCTGTCGCGGCAGCGCTTGAAAATATCCGGATACGAGGCCTTGATCGCCGCTTGCTGCTCGGGTGTGATCGGACCGTTGTGCAGCGGCGCGCTCCAGTTTGGCGTGCGCTGGAACACCGTCAGGTGCGCCGCCGTCTTGGCCGATTCCTGGATGATCTGGATGCCGGTGGCGCCGGTGCCGATGACGGCCACGCGCCTGCCTTCGAAGCGCACCGGCTCTTGCGGCCAGTTGGCCGTGTGGCACGACTGTCCGGCGAAGCGTTCGACGCCCTCGATGCGGGGCAGGGTCGGCACCGACAGGCCGCCCATGCAGGTGATGAGAAACCGCGCGCTCAGCCGCTCGCCGCTTTTCATTGTCAGCAGCCAGGTGCGGGTGTCTTCCTGCCAGTGGGCGGAGATCACATGGCTGTTGAATTGAATGTCTCGCCGCAGATCGAACTTGTCGGCGACGAAATTGATGTAACGCAGCGTCTCGGGCTGCGGCGCGAAGTGCTCCGACCAGCTCCATTCCTGGAGCAACTCTTTCGAAAACGAGTAGCCGTAGGTGTAGCTCTCGGAATCGAAGCGGGCGCCGGGATAGCGGTTCCAGTACCAGGTGCCGCCGACTTCACCGCCGGCCTCGATGACGCGCACCGACATGCCCAGTTCGCGAACCCGATACAGCTGGTACAGGCCGGCCAGGCCGGCGCCGATGATGATGACGTCAGTGGTGGCGGGTTGTGTCATTTGGCCTTGTCGCGGTCGGATTGTCGGCGGGAATGAATGCAGGCTGAGCTTGGGTCACGGCGAAAATATACGCGATGTTCCGCCGGCGCGGGCGTGGCCCGCGAAAAACGACTCTGGCCATCGGCGAGCCCGGATGTCCGACGAGTTGCACAGTTGTGCTTGAAGGTGGCCGATTGAATCGGAGAGAGATTCAATGCAAGACCGTAGAAGTACCCTTCCATCGAGAAGCTTGGGCCGTCGCGTGTCATATGAGGCGATCAGTTCCGTCATCTCCCGAGTGAAAGAGGGTCCGTGCGGGTTTTCACTCGACCCGCAATCTGATTGACCAGACAACGACCCTGCTGATTACGTGGGTGGGTGGCACTGCCGTAGCCTGGTGCTTCTATGTAGATGGATGACGGCGGCAAAAGTCATGACTCTCTTCCGTCATTCGCGCGCAGGCGGGGATCCAGTGTCTTTTGTTTCCCCTTGCTGGATACCCGCTCATTTTCGACCATGCGCGGGATGACGAACTATTGTCACGCATCGCACATTGTCAGGGGAGAATGCCTTGTAGAGCAGCGCCGGATAGCCTTCTACAGGCAGTGGCCGATGCCGGCGTACATCCAAAATAAATGCGCCGACACATGGTTGCGGCGGGGCGAAGAACGCTCAGGCGATTGGAAGATTGATCAGGTACGGCCAGCCTGGGCATGCAATGTCAAACCCAGCGCCCCGATGACCTTGAGGATGGTGTCGAAGCCCGGACTGCGCTCCCCGGAAAGCGCTTTGTACAGGCTCTCCCGGGAAAGGCCGGCGTCCTTCGCAACCTGCGACATGCCCTTTGCGCGAGCGATATCGCCAAGCGCCTTGGCAATGAATGCCGCATCGCCGTTGGCTTCTTCGAAGCAGGCTTCAAGGTAGGCCGCCATTTCTTCCGGTGTTCTGAGGTGCTCGGCCACGTCGTAGCGGGTGGTGGTGACTTTGGTCATTGGGGCTTCTCCGAAAGAATGCGCGCGAACCGCAACGCCATCTTGATATCTTTGGCTTGAGTGTTTTTGTCTCCGCCGGCCAGAAGGATGATTAATTCATGCCCGCGTTTCTTGAAATACACCCGATAGCCCGGTCCATAGTCGATTCGCAATTCCGAAACCCCCTCGCCAACTGGCGTGACATCACCAGGGTTTCCTGCGGCCAGTCGCTCTATTCGGGCCTGAATGCGGGCTCTGCCTTGAATGTCACGCAGGTCATCAAGCCATTGAATGAAGACTTCGGTCTTGCGAACCTCGATCATGAGGGGACTGTATCCGCATGGCTACACCATGTCAAGCCGACCGCAATGCGATAGATCTCTGCTCTTTCAAGATTCCTGCGGCAGTCCCAGCGGCTTCAGTGTTCGTCTCCGCTTTGGAGGTACTCTTCGAAGCCCTCGCGTGCCTCGCCAATCACTGGGAGAAGGTCGACTTCCGGCATGTTGACCACCTCGATTCCGAGTTTTTTCGCCGCAGTCGCCAGGTGCGTCGCGAACTGGCCGTGGGGCAGGATGAGCCGGGCAGGGTACGTCTGATGGTGAGCCCAGGCCTGCTTGAGCAGGCGTCGGGCTTCCAGTTGGGAAGGCTCTATTTTGTTGGTTGCGGGGATCAGCGTTGAGCTCAGCATGAAGCAGCTCGCGGCATCCATGAGCGAAACGCAGTTGAAATCGCCATCGAGATCGGTCTTGACCGGTGTGGAGTTCAGTTGGAAGGCGATCCAGGCTTCGTTGACATCGAACTGGTTGGGATGGAGCACGGCGGGTCCTCTTCGAAAGGTGAGGGAAGTGTCACGCTTGTGTCAGGGCTGACTTGGAAGAATCTTTCCGTCTTTGGCGAGGCGTTGTGCAGAGATCCGGCTTCGCTACTTGCCGGCTACAGCCAACAATGCCTTGGGGTTCGTCTGCGCGATATTGAGCAAGGTGCGTGCCTTGCCGCTCGGCTGCTTGCGCCCCTGCTCGCATCCCTGCAGCGAGTCCCGCCGCTTGGCACCGGCGAGTGGTTTGGCTTTCGATGACACGGCGAATCTCCTTCAGTTCGGCACGCGTCCGCACGATACGCCGGCGGCGTATAGAAGTCCATTTGGGGACTTTAGCCCGCGAGGATCCCCCCAAAAAAATACCCCGGCGCATGGCTGCGGCGGGGCGAAAGCTTAGGAGAGGAGGAGGTTCGGATGCTCCTAAGCACAATCAAATAGTACGTTTGCCCGATCCAATTGGATCCGTGAAACAGAGCCCGTTTTACCCGCTAATTCCGGCTCAGGGGTTGGGGTGCCTTCTGATCAGCCAGTCGGCCTGGGTGGGCGCAGGCATGTTGACCTGCACTATGACTGAAACCAGCGCGCAGAAAGTCCGGTTTTTCGCTTCATGCGGTGACCTAACGCCGCCATGGCAAAACCGACGCCGAAGTATGTCCACATCAGCACGTCCACCAAGACCGGCGGCGCAATCCACTTAGTGTGGCTATACGGAGCATGTATCATCGTTGGGATATCGATATGCAAGGTTCCCAGGAGATGTCTCTACCGACCGCCCCTCCCTACGGCTTTCAGGAAATTGTTCCGCTGGACAGGTCGCATCGGATCGATCTGCCCCAAGGTCGATCCTTGCCGCCGGTATTTCACTCGATGAATCCCTTGCCGGTCAGTTTTGACGAATTTGCCGTCGCATCCCGCGATTATCCCCTGGTGTTCACCAGCGCTGATCAGGGCAGAACCTTCACCCCCGTGCTGGTGACAGGGCTCGCCAACAACAATAATCTTTTTGTGATGTGGGACAAATCCTGGGACCGTCGCGTTTACCTTCCTGCATACGTGCGGTGCTATCCGTTCTGCGTCGTGGCTGGGCCGGTCGATGGGCGGGGGGCGACGGAACGGGTCATTTGTATCGAAAGACGCGCGATCCATGAAACGGGAGTGCCATTGTTTGACGGCAATGGAAACCCCACGGCGGTCTGGGAGCCGTTGCAGAAGCTGCTGATCGCCTGCGACGCGGACAGGCTGCGTACCGAGGGAATGTGCCGGCACCTGGCAGAACTCCAGCTATTGGAACTTTTCAGCGCGCAGGTCCAACCTGCCATCGGTGCGCCAGTTCAGCTGTCAGGCATGTACCGCGTCAGCGAGAGCAGGCTCAACCAGCTCGACGGCTCGGTGCTCAGGGGGCTCGCGCAGAACGGCGTACTTGGCCGGATTTATGCGCACCTGATGTCGTTGGAAAACTTCCAGCGTCTGCTTTCTCGCAGCCAGGCACACATCAACCGGAATTCTGCAGTCAGGCCTGGGTCGGAATGACACCCGTGCCGAACGACTCGATCAGTTCCGTGATCTCCCGCGTCGGGTTCAGGAACACGCAGCCGGATCGGTGCGCGCGCTGGCCGTTGGGCAGCAGCACGGGTTTGGAGTAGCGCACTTCCAGGTCCGCGATCAGCGTGGGTTTGCCGGGGCGCTGGATGCGGGTGCCTTTCAACACGGTGCCGGGTTCCAGCGTGATGCCTGAGGCGTAGGTGAGGAAGCCGATGCCGCCGTGGCTGATGTCCACCAGTTCGCCGTCGAAGGTGGTGAGGCCCTGCTTGTCGGCCTCGCATTGCAGCGGAATGCGCCCGGGCACGGCGTGACGCGGTTCGGTGCGCCGCTGCGGGGCGCTGGAAATGATGCTGGGGAATTGGAGGCGGATGGCAGGCTCGCCGCCGATCTCGCTGGGTTGCGGTCCGGCGGCGGAAAATTCAATGTGCCAGCCGTTGAAGTCGGAGATGAAGGTGACGTGGGCGCGGACCAGCAGGCCCCGGGCGTCGGCCGCGCCGGGTGAAGCGACGACGATGTACTGATGATTGGGATCGACAAACAGCAGGCGTGAGCGGAACTCGATGTCCTCCGGCCCGAGGAAGGCGATGATCGGCTGGCCCTGCGCGAGCAGCGCCTCAAGCACGCGCGCGATGTCGGCCTTGCGGTGCGACATCAGCCCGGCCGGTGGTGCAGGCCGGCCTGAGGCGGAGCTATGTGTTGGCTCACTCATGAATCGATCCCGGCCGGATCAGGCATTCAACCCGACGACCTTGAGCTTGAAGGTGTTGGCGATGACGACGGGGTCGTAGTACTCGCGCCAGCGCGTGATCTTGCCGTCCTTGACGTCGAAGAACCCGGCGTAGGCGTTGCAGTACGCGTCGCCGCCGTGGGTGCGGCCGTCGCTGCGATATTCCGCGGCCACCACGCCGGAGGTGGTGCTGCCGTGTACGGTGATCTCGGTGAAGTTCAGGCTCTTGAACAGCTTGGGCATGGCGCTCACGAATTTCATCGCCGCTTCGCCCTGCATGGAGGGCTTGCCGCCGTCGTGGCGCACCGGCAGTTCCAGGAGCAGGTCCGGCGACAGCAGGGCCATGGCGTCGGCGACGCGCATGTCGCTCAGCGCTTCGAGCAGCTTGCGCACGACGGCGGCGTCGGGGGTGTCGTTGGGGGTTGTCATGTTCGTTTCTCTCTTTAGTTTGTTGCCATTGATGATTTCGATATTCGTGACACTCTGCCGTCATCCCCGCCGCCTATTTGAACCAGCGCGGGGATCCAGCGTCGTTAAACAAAGTCAAAGTCACTGGATTCCCGCTTTCGCGGGAATGACGGTGCTTTGAAATTCGGGTAGTGCTTTGGAATTCGGGTGATGCATGAGTCGACGGCCGCTTCGCTGGCCGCTTTGTTTTTGCAAGAGTTGCCGTAACGAAC
>CANIIN010000179.1 GCA_947467405.1 Betaproteobacteria bacterium
AGAATGACCAGACTGGCGCCGGCGCGCTTGGCATGCCGCGGAAAGGAAGCTGCCGGTTCCACCACTAGCGACGAACCGATGGCGATGTAGAGATCGGCCTGCAAGGTGATGTCGGCAGCAACGCGCATCTCGTCTTCGGGCATGGCCTGGCCGAAGGAGATGGTCTTGGACTTGATGGGCCCACCGCACAGCTCGCAAGCAGGCGCGGCTTCGCCCCGCTCCCAACGCGCCAGGATGTCGGTATAGGGCCACGTAGTCCAGCAGTGCTGGCACGCAGCCATGCGATTGGTGCCATGCAGTTCGATCACCGGGTCACTGCCGGCGTCCTGATGCAGGCCATCGACGTTCTGCGTGATGACGGCGGCAATATGGCCGCGTCGCTGCAGTTCGGCGATGGCCAGGTGTCCGTCGTTAGGTCGAGCAGCGGAGCATTCTCGATACATGGCGGCAGACAGCTTCCACGATTCGATGCGCGCTTTATCACTGCGCATGAATTCGTCGTACATCACCGGCGTATGCCTGCTCCACAATCCGCCGGGACTGCGGAAATCCGGAATGCCGCTTTCGGTGCTGATGCCGGCGCCGGTAAAGGCCACGGCTCGGCGCGCCATGCGCACCAGATCAGTGAGGGTTTCGATTGGATCCATGTCGATTCGAAGCGTGGACGGTGTTCAACGGCGCCTTCAGCGCACCACCAGCACGGGAATCTTGGCGTGGGTGAGAAGCTTCTGCGTCTCGCTGCCGAGCAGCAGACCGGCAAGGCCACGGCGACCGTGCGAAGACATGACGATCAGGTCGCACTGTTCTTCCTTGGCGACACGAATGATGGTTTCATATACCGAGTAAGCGGAAACAAACGCCATCTTGGCGCCGACATGGGCATCGGTCGCCATGCGCATGGCCGACTCGAGCACGGTTCGTTCTTCTTCCTCGACTTCTTCCATCACGGTCGATTGCGGCAGCCGCGACAATGCCCCGCCTTCGACGTGATGCGGGGAGTCGATCGGGGACCGCACGTGCAGCACCAGCAATTCGGCGCTGACGCTCCTGGCCAGTCCGCATGCCTCGCGCACGGCATTTTGCGATAGTTCAGTACCATCAGTGGGCACGAGAATCTTGCGGTACATGGTCCATCTCCCCGGGAGGACTGCAATCGATGCCGTCATTGTAGCCGTCTGGGCGGCAGGCATGGCTCAGAGCAAGCGTCGCAATTGATCGGCCAGCGCGACGCGCTCATCGGCACTCATGTGCAAACCGCACTTGGTCCGGCGCCACAACACGTCGTCCGCCTCGCGTACCCATTCATGCCGGACCAGATACTCGAGCTCGGCATGGTATAGCCCGCCACCATAGTCGGTGCCCAGATCGGTCACGGAAGCGAGCTCACCCAATACCTCGCTGGCCAGCGACCCGTGCCGGCGCGCCAGTCGCGCGACATAGCGTGGCGGCAGAAACGGATAGCGTTGGTGAAGGTTTGCCAGCAGTCTGTTGAAACCGCCGGCGCCCATCTCTCCGCCCGGCAGGGGCTTGCTGTGCGTCCAGGCGCGCGTGCCCGGGAACCAGTTTTCCAGCTTGTGCAAGGCATGCTCGGCCAACCGCCGATAAGTGGTGATCTTGCCGCCGAAAACCGACAAGACGGGCGGGCCGTCATCATCGAGTTCGAAGTGGTAATCGCGCGTTACTGCCGAGGGGTCACTGCTGCCGTCGTCATACAGGGGACGTACGCCACTGTAGCTCCACACCACGTCCGCCGGCGTGATGGACCGAGCACTGTAACGACTGGCGGCTTCGCAAAGATAGTCCACTTCGTCAGGATCGATATGCGTGCGGTCCTCACGAAGCGTCTCTGGCCCCACGGCAATATCCGTGGTGCCGATCAGCGTGAACTCGCGCTCGTAGGGAATCATGAACACAATGCGCCGGTCCGGGTTCTGAAGGATGAAGGCATGGCGCTTGTCATGCAAACGCGGCACGACGATGTGACTGCCTTTCACCAGCCGCACCTTGCTGTGCGACGGAATGCCGAGACCGCCCTCCAGCAGGATGCGCTGATCGATGACGTCCTGTACCCAGGGTCCGGCGGCATTGACGAGAACGCGTGCCGTCACCTGGCGTTCGGGTCGTGCCGCCTGCGCGCCGGGGTGACCCGACCGATCCTGCAGCGTGACAGTCCATCCTTCGCGACGGCGGGTCGCTGAGGTGACGCGCGTGCGGGTGAGGATCTGCGCACCCAGTAAGGCGGCCGAGCGCGCGTTCAGCACCACCAGTCGCGCATCATCGACCCAGCAGTCGTAATAGGCAAAGCCGCTCTTGAATTCAGGTTTCAGGCCGGCGCCATGATGATCCTCGGACAACGACACACGGCGCGATTTGGGCAGGCTGGATCGGCCGCCACGCCAGGTGCGGTGGCCAAGATAGTCGTAGAGCAGCAGGCCGAGACGAATCATCCAGGCCGGTCGCAGGTGCTTCTCGTGCGGCATGACGAATTCCATCGGCCACACGATGTGCGGCGCGATACGCAAAAGCGTTTCGCGCTCCTCGAGCGACTCGGCAACGAGGCGGAAGGCGTAATACTCGAGATAGCGCAGGCCTCCATGAACGAGCTTGGTACTCGCGGACGACGTATGTGCCGCGAGGTCGTCCTGCTCGGCCAGCAATACGGAAAGTCCGCGCCCCGCAGCGTCGCGTGCAATGCCTGCGCCATTGATGCCGCCACCGATGATCAGAAGATCGTATTGCGGCGCCGCTGGCATGGCTTGACGTCCCGCCCGCTGCTACGATTGCGCCAGCACGGTCAGCGTGTGCGTGGCGATCATGAGTTCTTCATCGGTGGGAATGACCCAGGCCGGAATGCGGCTGGAAGCCATGCTGATGCGTGGCCCGTGCGTCGCGTTGGCCGCCGGATCGATGTCGACTCCGAGCCAGGCCGCGGCGCGGCCGATGCGCTCTCTCACGGGTGCAGCATGCTCACCGATGCCCGCCGTGAACACCAGCGCATCGAGGCCTCCCAAAGCAGCAGCCAGCGAACCGATCTCTCTCCCTATTCGATACACGTAGAGATCGATAGCCTGTGCCGCACGCGGATCGCGCGAGTCGAGCAATTCGCGCATGTCGGCCGAGACGCCGGACACCCCGAGCAGGCCGGAGCGACGATAGAGAAGATTTTCGATGGCGCGCGCATCCATGTGCAGTTCGTCCATCAGATAGAGCAGGACACCGGGATCGATGGCCCCACTGCGGCTGCCCATGGGCAGCCCGTCCAGGGCAGTGAAGCCCATGGTGGTGGCAACGCTTGCACCGGCACGCATGGCGCACAGGCTCGAACCATTACCCAGATGCGCGACGATGATCCGGCCCGCCGCAGCGACGGCGTCGAATTGCGGCAGGGTTCTGGCGATGTACTCGTAGGACAGGCCGTGAAAGCCGTAGCGATGCACGCCGCGCTCGGTGATCTCGGGCGGCAGCGCGAAGGCCTGGGCGACCGATGGTTGGGTACGATGAAACGCCGTATCAAAACAGGCGATTTGCGGCAGGTCGGGACGATCCAGCATCAGGCGCCGAATCGGCGCGAGATTGTGTGGTTGGTGCAGCGGCGCCAGCGGGATGAGCTTGTGCAAGGTGTCATAGATGCCTGCATCCACGCGCACCGGGCCACTGCACGTGGTGCCACCATGAACGACACGATGACCCACGGCGCACAAATTGTCGCCTCGGCAAGTGGCATCAAGATGCTCGAAGAGCAGCGACAATGCAGCGTCATGCGACATGGCCAGGCCGTCCGGCCAGTCACGTCGAAAAATCTCCGCGCCGGTAGCATCCGTGGCGCCAAAATGCGTCGTCGCATTCAGACCCTCGAACTCGCCGTGCTGCAGACGTTGCAAGCGCCCTGATCCTTCGTTTCTCTCCGAATAGACCGAAAACTTGAGACTCGACGAGCCCGCGTTCAGGACGAGAACAATATCGCGCGCCATGCCGGTCTTGGCAACAGCCGCTAGACGAGCGCTTTGCCGGCGCGCTCGCGGCGCGCTCTGGCCACCAGCGCGGCGACAGCGCACGAGGCGATGCGCGAGCGCAGACTATCGGCGCGACTGGTCAGGATAATGGGCACCTTGGCGCCGAGAACGATGCCGGCGGCATCGGCACCGGCCAGAAACGACAGACTTTTGGCCAGCATGTTGCCAGCCTCCAGGTCCGGCACCACCAGAATGTTGGCATGCCCGGCGACCGGCGAATGCAGTTGCTTGATCTCGGCGGCGGACAGGTTGATGGCGTTATCCAGCGCCAGCGGACCATCGAGAATTCCACCGGTAATCTGGCCGCGCTCAGCCATTTTGCACAGCGCAGCCGCTTCAACGGTAGAGGGAACTTTCGGCGTGACCATTTCCACTGCAGAAAGAATGGCGACCAGCGGCGACCTGAATCCCAATGCGACGGCCAGGTCGATCGCGTTCTGGATGATGTCGACTTTTTCTTCGAGCGTTGGAGCAATGTTCACCGCAGCGTCTGTCACGATGATCGGGTGGGGCAGCGCGGGTACATCCATGACAAAGCAATGGCTGATGCGGCGGCCGGTGCGCATGCCGCCCTGCATGCTGACCACCTCGCCCATCAGTTCGTCCGTATGCAGGCTACCCTTCATGAGCGCTTCGGCCTGACCGATGCGGACCAGTTCAACGGCTTTGGCGGCAGCGGCATGGCTGTGCGGAACATCAACAATAGGTAGTCCGCTGATATCCAGGCGGCAACTCTCGGCCAATGCACGAATCTTGTTTGCCGGCCCGACCAGCGTCGGGGCGATGATCTTCAATCGCGCCGCTTCGACTGCGCCCTCAAGGGAAGATTCATCACAGGGATGTGCCACGGCTGTCGGTGTCGGCGGCAGTGCGCTGCACTGTTCAATGAGACGCTGGAACTTGTCGAGTCGAGTCATCTTGTTCATGTGGACAGAGTCTCCGGGAACAGGCGATGACTCAACCTGCCGGCTTGCTGAAATCGAGTTCGCTGCCGGACGCTGACGGCGCGGCGGCCGGAACGGGAACCGTTGCAATGGGCGCAGCGGAAGCACCCGCCGCAGACAGCTTGGCTGCCATGCGCGCTGCTGCAGGCGGCAGGGGCGAAGGAGCGGTGGCCGCCGCTGCGTTGGCGACATCGTCTGTTTCACTGCTGGGAGGCAACGCCAGCAGACGCTGCAGATCGGCCACGATGGTAGCGTTGTCGACTGCTGCACGGCCCTGATAACGCAGAAGGATTCGTGCCGGCAGATCGAGCAGTCGTGGCTCAGCATGGCGCATGTTGGCTGCGACGTTCAGAGTCGGAATCAGGTGGGCGTTTCGCCAGCCGCCGTTCTCGCGCTCGATGGCGTCCACGATGGCTTGTTGTGAACGCGCGATGCCGGACAGCAGTTCGGCGAGATGTTCGATGCTGATGCTCATTGCCGTGTCCCCCTTGCCTGTGAGTCGTGAAATCCCCGGCTCGCTGGCCGGACGTTGCCACATGTCCGTCCCCGGCGCAAATTGCCGGATCCACGGACGAGGTTGAAAGGCTTATCCAAGCATACCATCCGATGCAAGCCAGCCCGCTGCAGGCCTGGCTCCTACGATGCATGGTCAAACCGTATTTGATGCTGCGGGCGCTGATAGAGTCTCGCAACTGGCACAAGCTCAAATGATCTGACTGTCGATCGTGGGGGTTCTGCCAAGCCTCGGTTTATGGATCGTGGCTACAGGCAGCGTCGATCGTTGTGTGGGATTGAGCAATGCTCACTCTTTCCAGCAATTGAACGCGGGCCGATTACCTCTTCTATCCCTCATTGAATCTCAGATTTCGATCAGAACTCGGCGTCGAGTTCCTCGAGGTCGTCGGGTTCCAGTTGCGCCGCCTTGGTCCATTTCTGCATGGCCGGGAGTTTCAGTATGCGATCGCAGTAGGGCTGACTCACCGTATCCAGCGCCATGTCGTAGTCTTGATGCGCGTGCATACATGGCGTCGGCGACCGATGCCCTGCCGAACAGGAACGGCCCCTTGTCGGTATCAAGACGTTCACGCCAGATGGTGGTGATGCGCTAGATGTCAGCAGTTGCGCCTGCCCAAACCTTGAAACCGCTTGTAGTGGGTCTTTAGATTCATTGGGAGAGCC
>CANIIN010000180.1 GCA_947467405.1 Betaproteobacteria bacterium
CGCCGGACAATCCGACATCATCGTCGAATGCTTTCGTCCCGGGGTGGCCGGCCGCCTTGGCATCGGCTATGACGCGGTCGAGGCAGTCAACCCGCGCATCGTCTACTGCTCGGCCACCGGCTACGGACAGACCGGGCCCTATGCGCAGTGGGCCGGCCACGACCTGAATTACCAGGCCGTCGCCGGTGCGCTAGCGGCCAACGGGTTAGATCGCGACGGCGTGCCCGCCCTGCCCGGCCTCACCCTGGCCGACAGCGCAGGCGGCGGCTGGCTGGCGGCAATCCGCGTGATCTCGGCCCTGCACGCGCGGCACGCCACGGGGCGCGGCCAATTCATCGACGCATCGGCCGCCGAAGGCACCCTGCAACTGATGGGCATGCTGGTGGACGACTACCTCGCCAATGGTGTAGCCGTGTCGCACGACCAGGGCATGCTGAACGGCGGCTACGCCTGCTACGGCCTGTACAAGACGGCCGACGGCGGCAGCCTGGCGGTCGCGGCCATTGAACCGAAGTTCTTCAGGACGATGTGCGACTGCATGGGACTTGGCGGACTGGCGGCCCGGCAAGGCGATGTGGCTGCGCAGCCGGCACTTCGCGCCGAACTGGCGCGCGTCTTCGCGACGCGCTCACGTGACGACTGGATGAAACTGTTCGGCGACCAGGACGTGTGCGTCACGCCCGTGCTGTCAATTGAAGAAGTGGCACGCGACCGGCACTGGCAGGCCACCGGCGCCTTCGTGGACTATGAGCATCCGCAACAGGGCAAGACCCGCCAACTGCGACCCATCGGCCCGCCTGGCGCCCGACGCGGTGCACCGCCTGACAAGGGGTTCGATGCGACGCGTGCCGCCCTGCAGGCTTTCGGCCTGACCGATCAGGACATCAGCGATCTGCAGGCCAACGGCACCATTTGAATGGCGCACCGCTGATCTGCACCAAGACACCTTCCATCCGACCGTGATCGCGTTATTCAGATCCCGGCAGAGCGTCAGGCAGGCCGTCCTGCTTCTGCGTCCAATATCTTGCTGTAGCGCCAATCGTGGCGACCGGCCAGGACCAAACCATCAAAACCCCTGGAACGTCGGCGGGCGCTTTTCCATGAAGGCGCGAATGCCTTCCTTGATGTCCTGCGATCCGCCGTTGGCCTCGGCGGACATGCCCTCTTCCTGGAACGCTGTCTCGCGATCCACGTCGAGTGATCGGTTCAGCAGGCGCTTGGCGAAGCCGATGGCAGTCGTCGGTGCTGCCGCCAGGCGATTGGCGTAGTCGGCAACGGCCGCCGCAAACTCATCGGGATGCACCACCTTGTTGACCAGGCCGATGCGCTCCGCTTCTCGCGCTGGCAACGCATCGCCGAAGAACACCATTTCCTTGGCCTTGGCCAGGCCGATGCGGCGTGGCAGCAGATAGGCGCCGCCAGCATCGATCATGAAGCCGCGCAGGATGAACGACTCGACGAAGGAGGCCGCATCCGACATCACGATCAGGTCGCAGGCCAGCGCCATCTGCACCCCCATGCCGGCGGCAGTGCCCTGCACGGCGGCCACGATCGGCTTGGAGCAGTCCAGCAGTGACTTGATGATGGTCTGGGCGGCCTCCGGGCCGTTCATCAGGAATCGCGCGCGCTCCCCCGGCCGTTGCACCGGCGTTTCGCCATTCGCGTTGGTGGTGCGCGACAAGGTGCGCATGTCGGCGCCGGCACAGAACAGCCGTCCCGTGGCGCCCAACACGATGGCGCGCACGTCGCGATTCTTGTCTGCATCGGCCAGCAGTTCAACAATCACCCCGCGCTGCTCCGGCAGGATGGCGTTGCCTGATTCCGGCCGATTCAGGGTGATATGGCAAATGCCGTTTTCAATCCGGTGCAATACGGTCTTGCCCAGCACATCGTCGCTTGCAGCCATCTCTCGCCCCTTTGTCGTTATTGGTATCGATCCTTGAAGATGTCCTATCCACGGGCATCTTCAAGGCATTGCCCCGCGCCGAAAAATCTTCACTCTGCCTTGTCGGCGCTATCAGGCTTTGGCACGGCCCTTGGCGGCGGACTTCTTCGCCTTGACCGGCGCTTTTCTGGCAGCCCCCGGCTTTTTCGATTGGCCGACGGACTCGGTCTTGCTCGACGGCTTGGTCTTACTCGACGGCTTGGCCTTGCTGGAAGGCTTCGCCTTGCCAGTAACCTTGGTGGACGTCTTCGCAGTCTTCGCCTTGCCAACCTTTGCGGGTGACTTTGAGACAGACGGCGCGACAGACACTTTGACTGCACCCGCCGCCTTGCCCGCCGCACGAACCGGGCCGGACTTGTCGTCGTCGGTCAGGAAAGACCACAGCTTGCTACCGCCGACCTGCGCGATGACCCGGCCGACCCATTCGGCCCACTCGACCTCGGAACCGAACTCGTCGCGCCACGCCCACAGGCGCCGTGTACTGCGATGCAGGGCATGCTCATGGGTGAAGCCCATGGCGCCGTGAACCTGGTGTGCGATGCCCGAACCAATGTGCGCCGCTTCGCCGACGCGCGCCTTGGCAGCCGCGATCTCGAACTGCGCCGGGCCGCGCGTGACAGCGTCGATCATGGCATCAGTCGCCGCGCTGGCCGCGGCGGACTGCGTGGCCAGCACCGCCAGTTGCTGCTGCACCGCCTGGAACTGGCCGATGGGTCGGCCGAACTGCACGCGCTCCTTGGCGTATTGCACGGCGTACTGCAGCACGCGACTCAGTCCACCGGACATCGCCGCCACGCGGAACATGGCGCCATTCAGGCGCATATCTTCGGCGGACCAACCCTTGCCCGGCTTGCCCACCGCCTTCGCATCCAGCACCAGGCGCTTGAACACCAGCGTGTCACGCGGCTCATTGGCCCAGTTGATGTCCCGTCGCACAATCGCGCGGACAAGGTCGTCGCCAGACACCAGCAGCGTCGTCCATTTGCCATCGCATTGCGCCACCGCCGCCAACCAGGCCGCGTGGCGCGCCGATGGAATGCGCAACAGCGTGCCGCTCAGTTCCCAACCCTTCGCTGTCTTGGCCAACTGCAGCGGCGCAGCACCGGATTGAACAACCGGCCCGACCGTGCCGACCCCGGCCTGTGCGGGCAGTCCCCCGGCCGCCAGCGCCAATTCTGCGACCAGCGTCTCCGCCAGCGGCAATGGCAGCGCAAAGCGTCCGGCCTCGCGCACCAGCGCCAGCGCATCGCCGATGTCGGCGCCGTCGCCACCGCGCGCCTCGGAGACCGTCGCCCGAGTCAGGCCGGCATCAGCCAACGCATCCCAGGCATCGCCATTGAATTCGCCCTTTTCAGCCACTGCATAACGTTCGTTGGTGCAGAGGTCACCGAACAGCCGTGCCGCCGTATCGACCAGTATGTCGCGCATTTCACTCATGATTTTTCCGTCTTGTCTTGATTGGTGATGGCAAAAAGTGCTCAGCGCAGTCCGAGGCCACGCGCGATGGCGTTGCGCAGGATTTCGCGGGTGCCGCCCTTGATGGTCAGGGACGGCGCCATCAGCAGCGCGAGGTGCAGGGACTCGTTGAACAGATCGCCTTCCGGCAAGGCGGCACGCAATCCTTCATCGACCAACGTGCGGGCGATGTGCGGCATTTCCTGCTCGTAATGCGTGCCTAGGTCCTTGACGATCGACGCCTCGACACCGGGATTGAGACCGCGATCCAGCATGCCGGCAATCGAGGCGGACATGTTCTTCAGCGTCCACAGGTGCGACACCATGCGGCCGATGGCCTGCGCCTGCACGGCTGACGGGTTCTTGCCCACGCGGTCGATCAACAGGCGCAGGACATGCAGCTCGTAGGTCCAGCGATCCGGGGCGCTGCGCTCGTGCGCCAGTTCCTGGCCGAGTTGCTTCCACGCGCCATCGACCTCGCCGATGACCATGTTGTCCGGGACGAATACATCGTCGAAGATCACATGGTTGAAATCATGCTCGCCGGCCATGTTGATGACGGGACGAATGGTGATGCCGGGCCAGCTCAGGTCGACCAGAAAGCGGCTGACGCCGGCATGGCGGCTCTCGGGCTGGGTGCCGGTGCGCAGCAGCACGGCAAGGTAGTTGGAGAAATGCGCAAAGCTCGTCCAGATCTTGGCGCCGTTGACCTTCCAGCCACCTTCCACCTTGACGGCTCGCGTGCGGATGGCAGCCAGATCGGAGCCGGAATCGGGCTCCGAGAGGCCGATCGCGCAGGACGCTTCACCGGAAGCAAAGCGCGGCAGAATGGTCTGCTTCTGCCACTCGTTGCCGAACTGCAGAATGAGCGGTCCATTTTGCCGATCAGCCGACCAATGGCAACGCAACGGAGCGCCGTTGGCGAGCAGTTCCTCGGTCACGACATAGCGTTCCAGCGCGCTGCGCTCGTGTCCGCCATAACGCTTCGGCCAGATCATGCCGATCCAGCCGCGCTTGCCCAGTGCGAGCGAGAACTCCCTGCTGCCTTCGGACCAGTTATGCGCGCTGGGCTTGTAGACGCCCTTCTTCTGCATCTCGTCGAGAAACTCGCGAACCTCGCGGCGCAATTCGGCGGTATTGGCCGGCATTTTCGCCGGCTCGAATCGAAAATCAGTGCTGCTCATGGTGCCTTCTCCATCTGGGACTGCGTTGGTTCGGATTGCTTTGGAATGTGCCGGGGCCGTGACCGGCGCTCCCTGCGCCGTCAGCCATTCACGCCGCGTGGACGCCGTGCCCGCGAAGCGGGGGTCTTGTCGGCCGCATTCACCGCTTCGAAACGCTCGAGGTAGCCACGGTGAATGCGTTTCAGATGCAGTTCCATCTCGTGCGCCGCTGCATCCGCATCACGCTCCATCATGTGCTGCATGAAGCGCTGGCGCATGGGCGTCATGTTGAGGCTGCTCGGACCAACGCTCTTGATGAATTCGCGCATGATCTGCGTGAACGCATCCATGAAGATAATCAGGATGGGGTTCCCGGCAATGCGCGCCAAGATGCGGTGGAAATCGAGGTTGATCAGGTTACGACCGATGAAGTCGCCGCGCTTGTTGGCCTTGTCACTGTCGGCGATATTGGCTTCGAGCTCAACCCAATCAGCCGGCGTGGCCTTGGCGCAGGCGGCGCGAACCACCACGGCGTCGATCCACAGGCGCGCCTCCGTGAGCTGCTGCGGCTTGATCGCGCCAAGATGAAACAGGTCGTGCAGGCTGCTGACCACGGCGTCCCCGCCGCCTTCGCGGATGAACGCGCCCCCGGAAGCGCCCTTGTGCGTCTGCAGCAGCCCGGCGTTCTCCAGCGAGCGCAAGGCCTCGCGTACGGTATTCCTCGACACGCTAAATCGTGCCGCCAGCTCGCGCTCGGACGGCAGGCGATCGCCGACCTTCAGGCCGCCGTTGGACAATTCATTGCGGATTTGCGTGGCAATATCCTCGAACGCGCGGTGCGGGCGTCCGGCCAACTCCATTGGCGGACCACCGGACAGCTCGCCGCGCACCACCGATCGCTGCGAGGACGACACGGATGACTTTTGTGCGGCACGGAGACTGGCAGAGGCCGTAGCGGGTTTAAGCCCGCTGCGCGATGTCGACGACTTCGTTGCCATGCCCGCTCCTGATGATTGATGACTGACTGGCCGTTGAGGCACTGCTTGCCTGATGCCAGTTCGCGACACCCTGTCACCAAGGAGAGGGGCTCATGCACCGACTCACTCAAGGCGACCGACTGAAGACTGGACAAATGCCGCTCCAATGGTTCAACCATTAGCTTACCGAGCGTCACGCAGGCGGTCAAGACAGGCGGAATCGATCTGGCGGCGAATGCATGGGTGCGGGGGGGGCGGTAGCGACGGCGTCACGACAGGGCAGACACGATGCAGACGGATGAGACGCTTCAGTCAACAGAAGCCGGTTGAACATCACCGCCTGACGCAAGCCCCTTCCCATCATTCAGTCGAATGGACTGCTCCTGAACAACGGGCGACCGGCGAACGGTCAATGCGAAAAAGACAAAACCGTCGAAGTGGTGGCATGACGCATTGAATCGACGACATGCCCCCGGCGCAACATCCGCTGCCGATCAGTCCTCTTGCGCGTATTCGCCTGCCTCGCCATCGGTTATTTCGTCAGAGCGGATCACGCCATCAAAGGAATCTTCTTCGTC
>CANIIN010000181.1 GCA_947467405.1 Betaproteobacteria bacterium
GGCTTCGCGAACTGGCAGATCCCGCTGATGATCGGCGCGCCGGACATGGCGTTCCCGCGCATGAACAACTGGAGTTTCTGGCTCCTGCCGCCGGCGGCCATTCTGCTGGTGTCGTCGTTCTTTCTGCCGGGCGGCGGAGCTGGTGTGGGCTGGACCATGTATGCCCCGCTGACCACGCAGATGGGGCCGGGAATGGACACCACCATCTTCGCCGTGCATATCCTGGGTATGAGCTCGATCATGGGTTCGATCAACATCGTCACCACGATCCTGAACATGCGCGCGCCCGGCATGACGCTGATGAAGATGCCGCTGTTCGTGTGGACCTGGCTGATCACCGCCTACCTGCTGATCGCCACCATGCCGGTGCTGGCCGGTGCGGTCACCATGACGCTGACCGATCGCCATTTCGGCACCTCTTTCTTCAACGCCGCCGGCGGCGGTGACCCGGTGCTGTTCCAGCACATCTTCTGGTTCTTCGGGCACCCCGAGGTGTACATCATCGCGATCCCGGCCTTCGGTGTGGTCTCGCAGGTGATCCCCGCGTTCTCGCGCAAGCCGCTGTTCGGCTACGCGTCGATGGTTTATGCCACATCGTCGATCGCCATCCTGTCCTTCATCGTGTGGGCGCACCACATGTACGTGACCGGCATGCCGGTGGCTGGCCAGCTGTACTTCATGTACGCGACCATGCTGATTGCCGTGCCGACCGGTGTGAAGGTGTTCAACTGGGTGGCGACGATGTGGAAGGGCTCGCTGTCGTTCGAGACGCCGATGCTGTTCGCGTTGGGTTTCCTGTTCCTGTTCACGCTGGGCGGATTAACCGGACTGGTGCTGGCGATGGTGTCGGTCGACGTGCAGTTGCAGGACACCTACTACGTGGTGGCGCACTTCCACTACGTGATGGTGGCTGGCGCGTTGTTCGCCGCGTTCGCCGGCGTGTACTTCTGGTTCCCCAAGTGGACCGGCAAGATGTACAACGAGACCCTCGGCAAGTGGCATTTCTGGCTGTCGATCATCTTCTTCAACGTAACCTTCTTTGTTCAGCACTTCCTCGGACTGGCCGGCATGCCGCGCCGCATTCCGGACTACAACCTGCAGTTCGCCGAGTTCAACATGATCTCCTCGATCGGCGCATTCGGTTTCGGCCTCACACAGTTGCTGTTCCTGTACCTCATCCTCAAGGCCATCAAGAGCGGTGACAAGGCTCCGCAATTGCCATGGGACGGTGCGGATACGCTGGAGTGGACGCACCTGCCGACGCCGGCTCCGTACCACACGTTCGAGAACCCGCCGGTCGTCAAGTAGGTCTGCCGCCAGATGATTACAGAGATGAAGCCGTTGGACGAAGCCGTCAGGAAGCGTAATTTCCGCACCGGCCTGCTGCTGGGTATTCTGGCTGCCGCGTTCTTCTTCGGCTTCATGGCGAAGTTCACGTTTCTGCGATGAGTGCTGACGGCGCACTGCTTGATGCAAACCGGCTGCTGCTGAAGAAGCTGCTGGTGGTGGCGGTGGCGATGTTCGGTTTCGGGTTTGCGCTGGTGCCGTTTTACGAAAAGCTGTGCGAGGTGGCCGGATTACGCGACGTGTTCCGCGCGGATGAGCCGGCTGTCCGTAATACCCAGGTTGATCTGACGCGCAACGTGGCGGTGGAGTTCGATGCGAATACCCAGCGGCTGGCGTGGACGTTCCACCCGGTCGAGGGCAGCATCAGTGTCCATCCCGGTGAAGTGCGGCAGGTGATTTACGAAGTACGCAATACGCTGGATCGCACCGTGACCGGGCAGGCCGTGCCGAGTTACGGTCCGCAGCGCGCGGGTGAATATTTCAGGAAGCTGGAGTGCTTCTGTTTCCAGAAGCAGACGCTGGGCCCGCACGAAGTCCGCCGCATGCCGGTGGTCTTCGTGATCGATCCCAAGCTACCGGCGGATCTGGGAACGATTACGCTGTCTTACACATTTTTTGAAGTGGCAGGTTCGCAGGGCGGCAAGAGCAGCTGAAGCCGCCTTCCGGTATAGGTGCCGGCGAACTGGCCCCAAGCAACGGATTGAAACAGGGAAGGAGTGACGTAATGAGCAACGCGACCCCGACGCATAATTATTACCTGCCGGAGCCGGCGGCGTATCCGGTGATCGGATCAATCGGGATCCTGTTCCTGCTGGGCGGAATGGCGATGTGGTTCAACGATGCAGCCATCGGCCCCTGGACCACGCTAGTGGGCCTGCTGGTGCTGGTGTACATGATGAAGCTGTGGTTCGGCAAGGTCATCAGCGAGTCCGAGGGCGGCCTTTACACCAAGCGCGTCGACGTTTCGTACCGCTGGTCGATGAGCTGGTTCATCTTCTCCGAAGTGATGTTCTTCGCGGCATTTTTTGGCGCCCTGTTCTACTCGCGCTATTACACGGTGCCCGGGCTGGCCGATCTTGACCATAAGTTGTTGTGGCCCGACTACAACGGTACTTGGCCGACGGCGGGACCGCACGCTTCCGAGCCGTTTGCGACCATGGGGCCATGGGGCGTTCCGGCCCTGAACACGCTGTTGCTGCTGGCTTCCGGCGTGACGCTGACCATCGCGCACCACGGTCTGCTGGCGAACAACCGCGGCCGTCTGAACCTTTGGCTGTTCCTGACCATTGCACTGGGTATTACCTTCCTCGGTTTTCAGGCCTACGAATACAGCCATGCCTATTCCGAGCTGAACCTCAAGCTGACCAGCGGCATCTACGGTACGACTTTCTACATGCTGACCGGCTTCCACGGCTTCCACGTGACCATTGGCACGATCATGCTGATCGTGATCTGGTTCCGTTGTCTGAAGGGGCACTTCAAGCCTGATCATCACTTTGCGTTCGAAGGTGTGGCCTGGTACTGGCACTTCGTCGACGTGGTGTGGTTGTTCCTGTTCATATTCGTCTACGTACTCTGAGGAGGGTGCGCCGGCGGTCGCAAGGCTGCTGGCCCGGAAGTCCCGAATAACGAGGAGGAGGACCCGGACATAACCGGGCTTGGGCAACGCCGCACACGAAAATGTGCGGCGTTTTTTTTAGCCGTGGTGCGGCGAATCGAGAACCTGGATGCCCGCGGCGAGACTTATTTCTACTGGATGCGCCCCGGAATCAGGCCGAAGTAGTAGCCTGCCATGAGCATCAGGAACAATGTCACCGACAGGCCGACGCGCAGGGCAAGGGCGCGCAACATGCGCTCGCCATTGTCGCGATCCCTGACCATGTAGTAGAGCGCGGACCCGAGGCTGCCGATGATGGCGATGAGAAACAGGATGACGACGATGCGCATGAGTGTGCCGACCGGAGCAGAGTTGAAGGTGAGAGTCGTGTATTCGAGATGGCATGGCCAGAATGCCTGAGATCGCGTTTGGCCGCTACCGGTTCAAGCCGCGTCCCTTCACGACGCTGGTGGCCCTCGCATTCATCGCCCTGACGTTCGCGGCGGGACAATGGCAGACGGGTCGCGCCAGTCAGAAGATGGAGATGCAGGCGCGACTGGAGGCATTGTCGGCAGAGCCGCCGCTGAACATGCCCGCGGCGGTTGTTCCCGGCGACGGGCTGGTACAGCGACGCCTGGCTGCGCGCGGCCGCTTCGAAGGGCGGAGCTACCTGGTCGACAACAAGGTCTATCGTGGCGCGCCCGGGTATCACGTGATCACACCCTTCTGCGCAGAGTCCGGCTCACCCTGCGTGCTGGTGAATCGAGGCTGGGTTGCGGCAGGCAGTCGTCGCGATGTGCTGCCGCCGGTTGCCGCGCCCGTCGACACGGTTGATCTGGAAGGCATTGTCGTGCTGCCGCCGCCTCATCCCTACGAACTCGGCAATCAGGATGGCGAGGATGTGGTCATCCAGCACCTTGTCGTCGATCGCATTGCCGCACGCGCGCATCTGTCGCTGCAACCGTTCATCGTGCTGCAGACTGGTGCCGCCACCGACAAGCTGGTGCGCGACTGGCCGCGCCCTGATACCGGCATCAACACCCATCGCGCCTATGCCCTGCAGTGGTATGTCATGGCGCTGGTCGGGATAATCCTGTGGGTCTCTCTCAATCTGCATCGTGAAAAGGCTGTCGAAGACAATGAATCCCGAACAACCGGCGAGTAGCGCCGAAGCCCAACCTCAGCCGAAGCCGCGCAGCAGGCTGACCCTGTGGATACTGCTTGCCGTCTGCGTGCTGCCGTTTGCGGCATCGACTGCGTTGTATCTGCTGGCGCCGCCCAAGGCACGAATGAATTACGGTGAACTCATCGAGCCGCATCCGCTGTCGGAATTCACGCTGCCGCGATTGGATGGTCAGCGTGTCGGGCTGGCCGATTTCAAGGGCAAGTGGACGCTGATTCAGGTGGACGGCGCGGAATGCGGTAATCCCTGTCGGGACAAGCTCTACAAGATGCGGCAGGTGCGGCTGGCGCAAGGCAAGAACATGGATCGGGTGCAGCGCATGTGGCTGGTCACCGGCGATGGTCCGGTCGATCCACTGGTGCAGCAGGCGTTTGAAGGGACCATCATGGCCCGGGCCGGAGACGGTCGGTTTCTGCGCCAGTTGCCGGTCAGCGCCGGACAGGACGGGCATATCTGGCTGATCGATCCTTTGGGCAATGTCATGTTGCGCTATCCGCCCCAGGCCGACCCGGTGGGGATCAAGAATGATCTGGTGCGACTGCTGAAGGTATCCCGGATCGACTGAGTGGCGAGATTGCCGCTGTCGAACGGAGGGCATCCCACTGACCCGCCACTTTCAGAGGGGGTGAGAGGTGCGCCGTGGTAAAATTTCGCCTCAGATAGAGGCCGGTTTCCGTTCTGCAGTGGCCAAGCGGGATGGCGGTTTTTCCTCGGACTCGACCGGCAAGCCGATCCTGTCACCATGACTGTCGAAGCGATTTTCTGCCCATGCTAGTTGCCTCACAACCTTTTTCCCTGCGATTGCGCCAGTTCTATGCGCTATCCAAGCCGCGTGTCGTGGCACTGATCGTATTCTGCGCGGTAATCGGCATGTTTCTCGCGACGCCCGGTTTTGTGCGGTTGGATATCCTGCTTGCCGGCACCATCGGCATCTGGTTCGTTGCCGGCGCTGCCGCCGCCGTCAACTGCCTCGTGGAGCAGAAAATCGACGCGTTGATGGCGCGTACGCGGGGTCGCCCGCTGCCGCGTGGTCAGGTGACCTCGAACGAAACGCTGATGTTTGCGGGGGTGGTCGGTGGCGTCGGTCTGTGGGTGCTGTACAACCTCGTCAATCCGCTGACCATGTGGCTGACCTTCGGCACGTTCGTCGGCTACGCGATCATCTACACCGTCATTCTCAAGCCGCTCACGCCACAGAACATCGTGATCGGCGGCCTGTCCGGCGCAATGCCGCCACTGCTCGGCTGGACGGCCGTGACCGGAGAAGTCGCTCCGGAAGCACTGTTGCTGGTCCTCATCATCTTTGCCTGGACCCCGCCGCATTTCTGGGCGCTGGCCTTGTATCGCACCGAGGAATACGCCAAGGCCGGCCTGCCAATGCTGCCGGTCACGCACGGAAACAAGTACACGCGCCTGCATGTGCTGTTGTATTCGCTGATCCTGTTCGCCTGCACCCTGCTGCCGTTCGCGTATGGCATGAGCGGCCTCATCTACCTGGTTTCTGCACTGGTGCTGAGTTCCATGTTCGTGGTGTACGCGGTGCGTCTCTACATCACCTACAGTGATGATCTGGCGAAGCGAACCTTCCGTTTCTCGATCATCTATCTGTCACTACTGTTCGCGGCGTTGCTTGTTGATCACTACTTCCGCTTCTAGGATCGCGCAACACGGCGTTATCGGACGGCTGTTCAGTGCGCTCGTCCTGATTGTCATCGCGCTGGTCATCGGCGGCTGTACGCCGTCGGGACCGACCTTCCGGAACGTCGATATCACCGGTGCCGATTACGGCAAGGATTTCGCCCTGACCGATCACACCGGCAGGCCGCGCACCCTGGCCGATTTCAAGGGCAAGGTGGTGGTGATGTTCTTCGGCTACACGCATTGTCCCGATGTCTGCCCGACCACCATGGCCGAATTGAGTCTGGTGCTGAAGGAGTTGGGCAGCGAGGCTGCGCGCGTACAGGTGTTGTTCGTTACGCTTGACC
>CANIIN010000182.1 GCA_947467405.1 Betaproteobacteria bacterium
AAGACGGTGTGCACGGGCGTGGAGATGTTCAGGAAGTTGCTGGACCAGGGTCAGGCCGGTGACAACATCGGCGTGCTGCTGCGCGGCACCAAGCGTGAAGACGTCGAGCGTGGCCAGGTGCTGGCCAAGCCGGGTTCGATCAACCCGCACACGAAGTTCGAGTGCGAGGTGTACATTCTGTCCAAGGATGAAGGTGGTCGTCACACGCCGTTCTTCAACAACTATCGTCCGCAGTTCTACTTCCGCACGACGGATGTGACGGGATCGGTAGAACTGCCGGCGGGCACCGAGATGGTGATGCCGGGGGACAATATCAAGATGGTGGTGACGCTGATTGCGCCGATCGCCATGGAGCAGGGGCTGCGTTTCGCCATCCGTGAGGGTGGCAAGACCGTCGGCGCCGGCGTCGTTGCTAAAGTTATCGAGTAAGTCAAAGGCAGGTTATTCTATTATGCAAAGCCAGAAAATCCGCATCAGGTTGAAAGCGTTCGATTACCGTCTGATCGATCAGTCGGCGCTGGAGATCGTTGAGACGGCAAAGCGTACGGGTGCAGTAGTGAGGGGGCCAGTTCCGCTTCCGACACGGATCGAGCGCTTCGACGTGCTCCGTTCGCCGCACGTCAACAAGACTTCGCGTGACCAGTTTGAAATTCGTACACACCTCCGGCTGATGGACATTATTGATCCGACAGACAAGACGGTGGATGCGTTGATGAAGCTTGATCTTCCAGCTGGAGTGGATGTAGAGATCAAGTTGTAGGCATTACCCGGACTGCGCGAGGCCAAACGTCGCGCAGAACCGATATTGTGAACCGCCGGCCAATTGAAGTCGGCACCCTGAGTAAGCTGGATGTAATCAGCGGAATTTGGGGAAATATTGATAAGAGGTCAAGATAATGAGTTTGGGACTCGTCGGCCGTAAGGTCGGCATGACCCGCATTTTCACTGACGAGGGAGATTCCCTTCCGGTGACTGTGCTGGACGTGTCCGACAACCGTGTTACCCAGATCAAAACGGATGCCGTGGACGGCTATGTTGCCGTTCAGGTCGCTTTCGGAAAGCGCCGCGCATCGCGTGTCACCAAGGCCATGGCGGGTCATTACGCCAAGGCTGGTGTTGAAGCTGGGCATATCCTCAAGGAATTCCGTGTCAGCGAAGCTGATGCCAGCAACCTGAAGGTTGGTGGCAAGGTTGGCGCGGATATTTTCCAGATAGGTCAGAAGGTAGATGTTTCCGGAACGACCCAGGGCAAGGGCTTTTCCGGTGTCATCAAGCGTCATCACTTCTCCTCCAACCGTGCAAGTCACGGCAATTCGAAATCCCACAATGTGCCGGGTTCCATTGGTCAGGCGCAGGATCCAGGTCGGGTATTCCCCGGCAAGCGCATGGCAGGTCAGCTTGGCAACGTCAAGCGAACCATACAGAGCCTGGAAATTGTTCGTGTCGATGCTGCGCGGCAACTGCTTCTGGTGAGGGGTGCCGTTCCCGGCAGCCGTGGCCGTGACGTGGTTGTGAGCCCGGCGGCCAAGCCCGGCAAGCCCAAGGTGGCACCTGCGGCAAAAGCCGCTGCCAAGAAGTGAGGTGAGGAATGGAACTTAAGGTTATTGACGACAAGGGGCAGAACGCGGCGACAGTCGCTGCATCAGACGCCCTGTTTGGTCGCGAATACAATGAGTCGCTGGTGCACCAGATCGTGGTCGCCTATCACGCCAATGGTCGGCGTGGAACGCGTGCCCAGAAGGGCCGCAGCGATGTGAAGCACTCAGGCAAGAAACCGTGGCGCCAAAAGGGCACGGGTCGTGCCCGCGCAGGTGATTCCGGAAGCCCGCTCTGGCGTGGAGGCGGAAGGATATTCCCGAATCTGCCCGACGAGAATTTCAGCCACAAGGTCAACCGCAAGATGTATCGGGCTGGCATGTGCTCGATTCTGTCTCAACTTGCCCGCGAAGACCGGCTCAAGGTTGTCGAAAGTCTTTCCATCGACGCGCCGAAGACCAAGTTGCTGGTCGAAAAGCTCAAGCAGATGGGAATGAGCGATGCGTTACTCATCACGGACAGCCTCGACCATAATCTTCATCTGTCATCACGCAATCTGCACAATGTGATGGTCGTTGACGTTGATCACGCGGACCCGGTGTCGCTGATCAAGTTCCGCAACGTGATCCTCACCAAAAAGGCGGTGGCCAAATTTGAGGAGCTCCTGAAATGAGCACAAATGACCAGCGTTTGATGCAGGTCCTGCTCGCTCCGACGGTGTCGGAGAAGAGCACCTACGTGGGCGAAAAGCACAATCAAGTCGTGTTCCGCGTGATTCAGGATGCGACGAAGCCCGAAATCAAGGCGGCCGTTGAACTCCTGTTCAAGGTCAAGGTAAAGGGCGTTCAGGTATCGAACGTCAAAGGCAAGGAAAAGCGTTTCGGCCGTTTCATGGGTCGCCGGCGCAACTGGAAGAAGGCATACGTATCGCTGATGCCTGGCCAGGAAATCAATTTTCAGGCGGTGGGGTAATCCATGGCACTCGTCAAGATCAAACCGACATCCAACGGCCGTCGATCAGTCGTCAAGGTCGTCAATCCCAACCTGCACAAGGGCAAGCCTTACGCCCCCCTGCTCGAAGGTCAGTCCAAAAGCGCCGGCCGCAACAATACGGGCCGGATCACCGTTCGTCATCAAGGTGGCGGTCACAAGCAGCAATACCGGATCATCGATTTCCGTCGCAACAAGGATGGAATTCCCGCGAAGGTCGAGCGGCTTGAATATGATCCGAACCGCAGCGCCAATCTGGCCCTGCTCTGCTACGTGGATGGCGAGCGTCGCTACATCATTGCGCCGAAGGGCGTCACGGTTGGCACGCAGCTCGTGTCGGGCGTCGAGGCTCCGATCAAGCCGGGCAATGCGCTCCCGCTCCGCAATATTCCCGTCGGCACGACAATTCACTGCGTCGAAATGCAGCCCGGCCGTGGTGCTCAGATAGCGCGCTCGGCGGGTACATCGGTTCAGTTGCTGGCGCGTGACGGAAGTTACGCTCAGTTGCGTCTGCGATCCGGCGAGATTCGCAAGATCAACGTCGAATGCCGTGCAACTGTGGGCGAGGTCGGTAACGAGGAGCACAGCCTGCGCTCCCTTGGCAAGGCCGGCGCTGTTCGCTGGCGTGGCATCCGCCCGACGGTACGAGGCGTGGCCATGAACCCGATTGACCACCCACATGGTGGTGGTGAAGGCAAGACCGCAGCCGGACGCGATCCGGTCAGCCCTTGGGGTGTTCTGACCAAAGGCTACAAGACCCGCAGCAACAAACGTACGCGCGGGATGATCATTCAGTTCCGCAACAAGAAATAGGGGCTAGGCGATGGCACGTTCAGTCAAGAAGGGTCCATTTGTGGACCAGCACCTTGTAGACAAGGTGGACGCGGCTCGCACCGCCAACGACAAGCGCCCGATCAAGACCTGGTCGCGTCGTTCAACCGTTCTGCCGGATTTTGTCGGCCTGACTATCGCGGTGCACAACGGCAAGCAGCACGTGCCGGTGTACATCTCGGAAAACATGGTCGGACACAAACTCGGCGAATTCGCACTTACGCGAACCTTCAAAGGCCACACGGCTGACAAGAAGGTCGCGGCGGGCAAGAAGTAAGGAATGAACATGGAAACCCAAGCCAAGCTATACGGCGTCCGCCTTTCGGCTCAAAAGGGGCGACTGGTTGCGGATCAGATCCGTGGATTGCCGGTTGACCAGGCGCTGAACCTCCTAGCCTTCAGTCCGAAGAAGGGGGCCCGCATTCTGAAGAAGGTGCTGGAATCCGCCATTGCCAATGCCGAGCACAATGACGGCGCCGATGTCGATGAACTGCGTGTGAAGACCATCATGGTCGAGCAGGGCACAACGATCAAGCGCTTCCACGCCCGTGCAAAAGGCCGAGGCAATCGAATCAGCAAGCCGACCTGCCATATCTTCGTTACCGTCGGTGACGAGGTGAAGAAGGTCGCCAAAGTCCGTAAGGCCGCACCCGCGGCGGCGAAAAAGTAAAGGACAACCATGGGTCAGAAAATTCACCCGACCGGGTTCAGGCTTGCGGTCAACAAGAATTGGGCGTCGCGCTGGTTTGCCAACAGCAAGAACTTCTCGGGCATGCTCAACGAGGATCTGCGCGTTCGCGAGTATCTGAAGAAGAAGCTTGCGCACGCATCCGTCGGCAGAGTTGTGATCGAGCGTCCGGCGAAGGATGCGCGGATCACGATTCACTCGGCGCGTCCTGGCGTCGTCATCGGCAAGAAGGGTGAGGACATCGAAATCATCAAGGCCGACCTTCGCAAGTTGCTCGGCGTGCAGATGGTTCATGTCAACATCGAGGAAATCCGCAAGCCGGAAGTCGATGCCCAACTCATAGCCGATTCAATCACGCAGCAACTCGAAAAGCGCATCATGTTCCGTCGAGCGATGAAGCGTGCGATGCAGAATGCTATGCGTCTCGGCGCTCAAGGTATCAAGATCATGAGCGCGGGACGTCTCAACGGCGCTGAGATTGCCCGTACCGAGTGGTACCGGGAAGGCCGAGTGCCGTTGCATACCCTGCGCGCAGACATCGATTACGGCACCTCAGAGGCCAAGACCACATACGGCATCATTGGCGTCAAGGTCTGGGTCTACAAGGGCGAGACGCCTGCCAAGGGTGACCCGCTTGCAGTGTCGCAGGCAACTCCTGGCGAAGATCCTGGTGCCGCCAAGTGGCCACGCAAGCCGGCCGGCGCTCGTCCCGCTTCACGTCCGGAGGGTGATGGCGCGACTCCAACGGCCAAGCCCAAGGCAGCCCCTCGGGCGCGTACGGGGACGACCGCCCGCAAGACGGCGGATGCTTCTGCAGCGCCTGCCGATGCAGCGAAACCGGCTGCTGATGATGATACAAAACCCAAGACGCCCGTCCGGCGTGTGCGCAAGGCAAAAGATGATGCCGGCACACCGCCTCAGACCGGCGCCCAGTAACAGCGATTGACAGGAGAGCGAAATGCTCCAGCCGGCACGAACAAAATACCGGAAGCAGCAAAAGGGACGCAACAAGGGAGTTGCAACCCGCGGCACGAAAGTGTCGTTCGGTGAATTTGGCCTGAAGGCCACAGAGCGCGGTCGTTTGACCGCGCGCCAGATTGAAGCTGCACGTCGCGCCATGACCCGCCATATCAAGCGGGGTGGACGCGTGTTTATCCGGATTTTTCCGGACAAGCCGATCTCGACTAAGCCGGCGGAAGTCCGGATGGGCGGAGGAAAGGGAAATCCCGAATACTTCGTCGCCGAAATCCGCCCGGGCAACGTGTTGTATGAAATGGATGGCGTTGACGAAGCTACGGCACGTCAGGCGTTCGCCCTTGCCGCGGCCAAGCTGCCGCTCAAGACCACCTTTGTGTTCAGGTTAGTGGGGTAAGCAATGAAAGCGAGCGAATTGCGCGCCAAGGATCCGGTGCAGCTGAACAAGGAACTCGATGATCTGCTCAAGGCGCAGTTTTCCCTGCGCATGCAGAAGGGTACCCAGCAGCTCACCAATACCAGTCAACAGAGGAAGGTCCGTCGCGATATTGCGCGAGTCAGGACTCTTCTCGCTGAAAAAGCGGCGGGGAAATAAATGAGCGAAACCAAGAACACCCGGACGCTGACCGGGCGGATAGTCAGCGACAAGATGGACAAGACGGTCACAGTACTGGTCGAACGACGGGTTACCCATCCGCTTATCGGCAAGATTGTCACGCGTTCAAAGAAATATCACGCGCACGACGAAAAGAACGAGTTTCACGAAGGTGATCTCGTCCAGATCGAGGAAACGCGTCCGCTTTCACGCACCAAGACCTGGCGTGTTGCGAAGTTGCTGGAGAAAAGCAGAGGAATCTGATTTTCTGTTTGCAATCGGTTTCAGATTCAGGTTATACTAGCGTTCTTTCCTGCTTCGGCCCGATATACCCGAAGGTGCTCCCGGATTTCCCGGGGCGTGCTTGCGGCAGACGGACCGGAGCCCTTCCCCGAGCGGGGTCCAAAACTGTCGTCTGCTGTCAGTCGCGCCCGATAAGCGATGCTGCTGCAGGATAAGTTGGAGAAAACACAATGATCCAGATGCAAACCG
>CANIIN010000183.1 GCA_947467405.1 Betaproteobacteria bacterium
AGTGCCCTTCCAGTCGGCGACCTCCAGCGGTGCCACATCGGTATCGTTCCGCAAGGCGGCATTGTCCCTGCGTGTCAAACCGCAGATCACGCCTGACGGCAACATCATGATGGATCTCGACGTGAACAAGGACTCGGTCGGCGACATTCTCGCCTCCGGTGCCACCATCAACACTAACCACGTCAAGACCAACGTTCTGGTCGAGAACGGCGGTACGGTGGTGATCGGCGGCATCTATACGCAGACGGTCAACAATACGACAACGAAGGTGCCGATGTTCGGCGACCTCCCGGTGGTCGGACAGTTGTTCCGCAACACGGCCCGTTCGGATCAGAAACGCGAGTTGTTGATCTTTATTACGCCGCGCCTGGTGCAGGACACGGTCGGCCAGCGCTGAACATTCAAGTGACACGAAAAGGCCGCCGTCGGGCGGCCTTTTCATTTGTGCGAACCACTCCAAGGCGACCAACGTGGGTAGGGTTGTTAAAATGCCAAGGTGAAATCGCAAACCAACATATTCCTGATCGGCATGCCGGGCGCGGGCAAGACCACCGTCGGCCGGGCCCTGGCGCGCCGCATGGCGAAGACATTCCACGATTCCGATCATGAAATCGAGGCGCGTACCGGCGTTGCCGTGCGCGTGATTTTCGAAATCGAAGGCGAGCCGGGATTTCGCAAGCGCGAGTCCGAGACCATCGATCGCATGACTCAAATGGAAAACGTCGTGCTGGCCACCGGCGGTGGAGCCATACTGGATCCCGCCAACCGCGAGTGCCTGAAATCCCGAGGGTTCGTGGTCTATCTGCATGCCCAGCCGCGCGAGTTGTGGCATCGCACGCGTCGTGACAACGCACGCCCCTTGTTGCAGGGCGCCGATCCGCGCACTCGCCTCGAGCAGCTCTATGCCGTGCGCGATCCGTTGTATCGGGATATGGCGGATCTGATTGTCGATACCGGCAGGCAAAGCGCCAACTCGCTCGTCACCGAACTCATTCCCCAGATAGAGAAAACATGCGGACAATCGGCGTAGACCTCGGCGACAGAAGCTATCCGATCCATGTCGGGCCGCAGTTGATCAGTGACGCCAGTCTCATTGCGCCTCTGCTGGCGCAGAAGCGCGTTGCGATCGTGACCAATACGACCATCGCGCCGCTGTACCTGGACAGGCTGACCGCACAACTTCAGGCGGCGGGCATACAGGTGATATGCATCGTTTTGCCGGACGGCGAGCAATACAAGACCTGGCAGACGCTGAACAGCATCTTCGACGCGCTCATCGCCAACCGCTGCGAACGCCGTACCACGCTCATCGCGCTCGGTGGCGGAGTGATCGGTGATTTGACCGGATTCGCTGCCGCTACCTGGCAGCGCGGGGCGCCCTTCATCCAGATTCCCACCACGCTTTTGGCGCAGGTGGATTCGTCGGTCGGCGGCAAGACGGCCATCAACCATCCCGGCGGCAAGAACATGATCGGGGCGTTCTATCAGCCCCGCGCGGTGCTGGCCGATCTTGATTCGCTGAAGACGCTGCCGGAGCGGGAACTCAAGGCGGGCCTCGCCGAAGTGATCAAGTACGGTTTCATCCGTGACGCCGCGTTCCTGGCCTGGATCGAGGACAACGTCGACAAGCTGCTGGCACGCGACCTCACAGCGCTCGAGCACGCCGTGGTGCGGTCGTGCGAAATCAAGGCTGAAATCGTCGCCCTGGACGAGCGCGAGGACGACATCCGTGCAGTCCTCAACTTCGGCCATACCTTCGGCCATGCCATCGAGGCCGGTCTGGGCTACGGGGAGTGGCTGCATGGCGAAGCCATCGCCGCCGGCATGGTCATGGCCGTCGACCTGTCGGTTCGCCTCGGCATGCTGGCGGCGAAGGAATCGGAGCGCGTCAAGCGGCTCATGCAGCGCGCGGGACTACCTGTCGTCGGGCCCGTTCTGCCCGGTTCCCGCTACGTGGACCTGATGAGCGTCGACAAGAAGGTCAAGGACGGGGCGCTGCGTTTCATCGTGCTGGAGTCCATCGGCGCGGCGAAAATCCGATCCGACGTGCCGGCCGATACCGTGTTGGCCACCTTGAAGGCCTGTACGTCGGCCGCTTGATACGTCGCTTGACAGCCTTGCCGGCCCCGGCCACCAGCGGGCCGAAATTGCTGCTCCGCAACGTTTCGCTAAGCGCTTGAAGCCGTTGGGGTTCGCGGGTACACTTCGCGGTTCCCCTGAAGGTTCCACACCCCGCCAAACTTGGGTAAATCGGGACAGGCGACGAGTGTGGAATGATGAACTTGGCAGAATTTGCCGACCGGCCTTGTCCGGATGGCAGTCGAGCCAGCGAGCCGTGAGGTGGTACCGTGGAACACAACTCAATTCCTGGCAAGCAGGGACTGTACGACCCTGCCAACGAACACGACGCCTGTGGCGTCGGATTTATCGCTCATATCAAGGGCCGCAAAAGCCATTCCATCGTCGAGCAGGGTCTGCAGATCCTGAAAAACCTGACCCATCGCGGCGCGGTCGGTGCCGATCCGCTGGCCGGTGACGGCGCGGGCATCCTCATTCAGCTTCCCGACACGCTGTTCCGTGAAGAGATGGCCAAGCAGGGCGTCACCTTGCCGCCGGTCGGCGAATACGGCGTGGGCATGGTGTTCCTGCCGCAGGAACCCGCCAGCCGCCTCGCCTGCGAATACGAGATCGAACGCGCCATTCGCCACGAAGACCAGGTGCTCTTGGGCTGGCGTGACGTGCCGCGCGACAACAGCGGCCTGGGCGACTCCGTGAAGAAGATCGAACCCGTCATCCGCCAGGTGTTCATCGGGCGCGGTGCCGATATCACCGTGACGGACGCGCTGGAACGCAAGCTCTACATCATCCGCAAGAGTTCGGGCCACGCCATTCAGGCCTTGAACCTCGCCCACGGCAAGGAGTTCTACGTGCCGTCCATGTCGGCGCGCACCATTGTCTACAAGGGCATGCTGCTGGCCGACCAAGTGGGTCATTACTACCTCGACCTGCAGGACCAGCGCGTCGAGTCCGCGCTCGCGCTGGCGCACCAGCGCTTCTCCACCAATACTTTCCCGACCTGGGATCTGGCGCATCCGTTCCGCCTGATCGCACACAACGGCGAAATCAACACCCTGCGCGGCAACGTCAACTGGATTCGCGCCCGTCAGGGCGCCATCTCCAGCCCGGTGCTCGGCAAGGACCTCGACAAGCTGTGGCCGCTGATCTATGACGGCCAGTCCGACTCCGCGTCGTTCGACAACGCGCTCGAGCTGCTCACCATGAGCGGCTATTCCATGGCGCATGCCGTGATGATGATGATCCCCGAAGCGTGGGAAGGCCACACGCTGATGGATCCGAGTCGTCGCGCTTTCTACGAATATCACGCCGCCATGATGGAGCCGTGGGACGGTCCTGCTGCCATCGCGTTCTCCGACGGCCGCCAGATCGGCGCCACGCTGGACCGCAACGGCCTGCGCCCCGCGCGCTACATCGTCACCGATGACGACCACGTGATCATGGCCTCGGAGGCCGGCGTGCTGCCCATCCCCGAAGAGCGCATCGTCAAGAAGTGGCGCCTGCAGCCGGGCAAGATGTTCCTGGTCGACCTGGAGAAAGGCCGCATCATCGACGACAAGGAGCTGAAGGACACGCTCGCGTCGGCCAAGCCTTACAGCGAATGGATCGAGCGCATCCGCGTCAAGCTGGACGACGTCGAGAGCGACATGCACCAGCCCGAGCGCAGTGTCGTGCCGCTGCTCGATCTCCAGCAGGCCTTCGGTTACACGCAGGAAGACCTCAAGTTCATCATGGCCCCCATGGCCGAGCGCGGCGAAGAGCCGGTCGGCTCCATGGGCAATGACTCGCCGCTGGCAGTGCTGTCGAACAAGAACAAGCCGCTGTACAGCTACTTCAAGCAGCTTTTCGCGCAGGTGACCAATCCGCCGATCGATCCGATCCGCGAAGAGATGGTCACCTCGGTGGTGTCGTTCATCGGTCCGAAGCCCAACCTGCTCGGCATCGACGAAATGAATCCGCCGATCCGCCTCGAAGTGAGCCAGCCGGTGCTGGACTTCTACGAGATGGAGAAGATCCGCAACATCGGTCGCTATACCGGCGGCAAGTTCAAGTCGCATGAAATCGACATCTGCTACCCGCTGGCCTGGGGCAAGGACGCCATCGAAGCGCGCCTGGCGTCGCTCGCCGCACAGGCTGAGGACGCTGTTCGCTCCGGCTTCAGCATCCTGATCATTTCCGATCGCAATGTCTCGGCCGACAACGTCGCCATTCCGGCGCTGCTTGCCTTGTCGTCGATCCACCAGCATCTGGTCGACAAGGGCCTGCGCACCAGCGCCGGTCTCGTCGTCGAAACCGGCTCGGCGCGCGAAGTGCATCACTTCGCCCTGCTCGGCGGTTATGGTGCGGAAGCGATCCACCCCTACCTCGCGCTGGTAACGCTGCTGTCGCTGAACGGACTGCTGCCCACCGACGTCGACGGCAAGAAGGCCATCAAGAACTTCGTCAAGGCGGTCGGCAAGGGCCTGCGCAAGGTCATGTCCAAGATGGGCATCTCGACCTACATGTCCTACACCGGCGCGCAGATTTTCGAAGCCGTCGGTCTCGCCAGCACGCTGGTCGAGAAGTACTTCGGCGGCACCACCTCGCGCGTCGGCGGCATCGACGTCTTCGACGTGGCCGAAGAAGCCATCCGCACCCACAAGGCCGCGTTCAGCAACGACCCGGTGCTGGCCAATGCCCTCGATGCCGGCGGCGAATACGCCTTCCGCACCCGCGGCGAAGAACACATGTGGACGCCCGACGCGATCGCCAAGCTGCAGGCGGCGACCAAGGCCAACAACGCGCAGACCTACAAGGAATACGCGGCCATCATCAACGACCAGTCGCGCCGTCACATGACGTTCCGCGGTCTGTTCGAATTCCGCTTCGACCAGTGCAAGCCGATTCCGATCGAGGAAGTGGAACCCGCCGCCGAGATCGTCAAGCGCTTCGCCACCGGCGCCATGTCGCTGGGCTCGATCTCCACCGAGGCGCACGCCACGCTGGCCATCGCCATGAACCGCATCGGCGGCAAGTCCAACACCGGCGAGGGCGGCGAAGACCGCAAGCGTTTCCCGATCGTGAAAGCCGGCGAGACGCTGCAGTCGCGTCTCGGCAAGGGCCGCATCGAAGCCGACATTCCGCTGAAGGAAGGCGACTCGCTCAAGTCCAAGATCAAGCAGGTCGCCTCGGGCCGCTTCGGCGTCACCGCCGAGTACCTCGCGTCGGCCGAGCAGATCCAGATCAAGATGGCGCAGGGCGCCAAGCCCGGCGAGGGCGGCCAATTGCCCGGCAAGAAGGTGTCCGAGTACATCGCCGAGCTGCGTTGCTCGACGCCCGGCGTGGAACTCATCTCGCCGCCGCCGCACCACGACATCTATTCCATCGAAGATCTGGCGCAGCTCATCCATGACCTGAAGAACGCCAACTCCGCGGCGTCCATCTCGGTCAAGCTGGTATCCGAAGCCGGTGTGGGCACTGTTGCTGCCGGCGTGGCCAAGGCCAAGGCCGATCACGTCACCATCTCCGGCCACGACGGCGGCACCGGCGCGAGCCCGCTGTCTTCGCTCAAGCATGCCGGCACGCCGTGGGAACTGGGTCTCGCCGAAACACAGCAGACCCTGGTGCTGAACAAGCTGCGCAGCCGCATCGCCGTGCAGGTCGACGGCCAGATCAAGACCGGCCGCGACGTCGTCGTCGGCGCCATGCTGGGCGCGGACGAGTTCGGTTTCGCCACCGCGCCGCTGGTGGTCGAAGGTTGCATCATGATGCGCAAGTGCCACTTGAACACCTGCCCGGTCGGCGTGGCCACGCAGGACCCGGAGCTGCGCAAGAAGTTCACCGGCAAGCCCGAGCACGTCATCAACTTCTTCTTCTTCGTCGCCGAAGAGGCGCGCGCGCTCATGGCGCAGCTCGGCGTGCGGAAATTGTCCGACCTGACCGGTCGCGCCGACCTGCTCGACATGAAAAAGGGCGTCGAGCACTGGAAGGCCAAGGGTCTCGACTACACCAACATCTTCTACCAGCCGAGCGTCGGTG
>CANIIN010000184.1 GCA_947467405.1 Betaproteobacteria bacterium
CTATCCACCTGCAGATATTGGCCTGCGAAGCCGGCCAGACCGGCCCAATCGCCCCTCTGCTGGTACTCGTTGATAGCCTTCTGGGTATCAGTGTCCCCGGCCCGGGAAGATAATGCCGCCGACAGAAGCGGCGTCCAGGGAATCAGCGCCAACGGCCCGGCGCATGCCGTCAGCAGGCCGGCCAATATCAGTGCCGCAAGGATATTCCTGAGGCCGATCTGCTCAGACCTTGGTCAGATAAACGTAGGCCTGCTGCCTGACACGCGACTCCTCAGCACGCTGTTTCGCGTCCTGGTCAGGCTGCTTGTCCCACCAGAGCGACCGCCCCTTCTTCTGCTCCTCAACGATTTGCGGATTTTTCTGGAGCAATTCGCGAATCATTTTGGTGACATCGGATTCGTAATATTTGGCCATGTATGCGCTCAGCGTCTTTGAAATGGTGAATCTATCGGGTCATTATAAGTCGGGCAGACTTGCCCAGCAGAGAAGATTGATTCTCCAATCGAAGTCTGCAGCGCTTGCCTTTCATCGAATACTGTATAAAAATACAGTCATACTCGATCTGGCTAGGCATGCCCTCTCAGGAGCTTGATACATATGGACCCCCTAACACCGCAACAAAGCCGCATCCTGCAATTCATCCGGGAGGCAATCGAGGCAACCGGAATGCCGCCGACACGCATCGAAATTGCGCGCGCAATGAGTTTTCGTTCACCCAATGCCGCCGAAGAGCATTTGCGGACATTGGAGAGAAAGGGGGCCATCGAAATCCTCAAGGGTGCCGCACGAGGCATCCGTGTTCTGGAGAGCGATAGCGAGAGCGGCTTACCGTTGATCGGCAGGGTGGCTGCGGGTTCCCCTATTCTTGCCGAGGCCCATATCCAGGGGCGCTATCAAGTTGATCCGCAGCTTTTCAAGCCCTCTGCAGACTATCTGCTCAGGGTGCGAGGCATGAGCATGAGGGACGCTGGAATACTCGACGGGGATCTGCTTGCCGTGCACCGGACGCCGGAAGCACGCACTGGCCAGATTGTCGTGGCCCGAGTGCATGATGAAGTCACCGTCAAACGCTTGCGCCGCAAGGGAACAACCGTCGAATTGCTACCGGAGAACCCGGAGTTCCAGCCCATCGTGCTGGATACGCGTCGCGACCCGATAGAAATAGAAGGCATCGGCGTCGGCATCATTCGTAGCGGGAAACCCCTGTGACCATTCATGCACGATTCACGCACTGCAGTGGCCTCGGAAATACCCCAGCATCCGTCCATCTGGCGGGGCAAGGACTTGGCTCGTACCCGAGTTCCCGGAATTTCCACAGGTTTTGTATCGCTCGACGCTGAACTGCCGGGAGGAGGCTGGCCTGTATCCAACCTCACGGAAATCATGCCTACGCATGAAGGCATCGGAGAACTGCGCTTCCTGAGCCCGGCCCTTGCAGCACTATCGCAAAGCGGAAAATACATCGCGTGGATCAATCCGCCTTATCTGCCTTATGCGCCTGCCATTGCCGCTGCACGAATCATTCTGCAGACGGTGTTGATCGTCAAAACTGCAGGCGCCCGTGAAACGCTCTGGGCAGCCGAACAGGCGCTGAGAGCCAATGCATGTGGCGCTGTACTGGTCTGGCCAGGCCCGACTGTTGACTACGCAGCATTGAGACGACTCCAGATGGCGGCAGAAGGCAGCCACACCATCAGCTTCATTTTCAGGCCAGTCTCCGCGGGCATGACCGCATCCCCTGCCCCATTGCGATTACGCCTGGAAACTTCCTGCGGAGATTTGGCGGTGCAGATTCTGAAACGGCGTGGCAATCCGGCCTCTCGTCCTGTCGTGCTGGCTGCAAGAGAGTTGCTTCCCTTACCAACCGAAACTGGATATGCAAGAAACACAGTCCCAAGTCTGGATCGCCATTCATCTGCCGGAACTGCCGGTGGAGCTCTTCCTCCGAGCAGTCTCCACGCCTAAGCCGTTTGCAGTCGCGGAAAACAACCGCATTCATGCATGCGACCGCAAAGCTCGGGAAAAAGGCGTTCAGCAGGGAATGCAGGAAAACGCTGCCTTGGCGCTGCTGCCTGATCTGGTTATTAAATCACGGGACCCGAGCGCTGAAACGGAAGCCATGTTCGGACTTGCCGCATGGGCATCCCAATTTACACCCGCCACTGCGCTGGACCTCCCGAGCACGCTTGTTCTTGACGTCACAGCCAGCCTGAAGCTGTTCGGAAAGCCGGAAGAGATTGTCCGCAGGCTGCGAACAGGTCTGCGCGAACTAGGCTTTCGCTCGGCATGGGCGGTCGCTCCGACCGCAAGCGCCGCATGCTGGTTCGCCCGCATGAGCCAGCAATTCCTCATTGTTGATCGTGAAATATTGATGCAGAAGATCTCCGCGTTGCCGCTGGGAATCCTCAAGAGCGCGGCTGATCTGATGCGCGATTTTGCATCACTGGGACTGGAAACCATCGGCGACATTCAGTCTCTTCCCAGAGCTGGGGTTTCCAGACGATTCGGGCAGGAACTGCTTGCGGAAATAGATCGTGGTACCGGACAACGTCCGGATCCCCGCACATTCTTCAAACCACCGGCAGTGTTTCTTGCCGAAATCGAATTGCCAGCCGAAGCAACGCAGGCCGAAGCGCTGCTTTTTGCATCCCGACGACTTCTGCTCCAGCTGGAGGGATTTCTCATCGCACGATCTTCCGGCATCGAACGCTTTACCCTCAAGCTGCTTCACAGGACCAGCTCCAGCGAGGTTCATGTCGGCATGCTCTCGCCATCGCGTGATGTAGAGCATTTCTCGAGACTGCTTCGCGAACGGCTGGGGACATCCACTTTGAAGGAACCCGTGCGCGCTCTGGCGATAGTCGCCGATTCAGTGCGCCCGCTGCGCACAGACAGTGGTGATCTTTTCATTGACGAATCGATATCAATCGGAAACTGGAAAAGCCTGGTTGACCAGTTGCGCTCCAGGTTGGGCGAAAAATCGGTGCATGGTTTGAGTGCTCATTCGGAACATCGCCCCGAACTGGCCAGTATTCCAACAGATCCGGGAGCAATACAACTTCAGTTAGCGCTGGAAGGTCGTCCCCTCTGGATGCTTGAAGTACCTCGCCCCATCAAACCGGTCGATCAGTACCCGGGGACCGCAGATCGGATCCAGCTTGTGTCAGGCCCAGAGCGTATTGAATCAGGTTGGTGGGATGGAAGGGATTTCATTCGGGACTATTTCGTAGCCCGGACGCCAGACCAGTCGCTGCTCTGGATATATCAGGAACGCCCGGTAGCCAGCCGTGGGCAGAAGGGCAGTTGGTATCTGCAAGGGATATTTTCCTGACAGGATTGGGTTATCAATGAGCAACACATTACCCGGCACCCTCCCCGCCTATGCCGAATTGCACTGCCTTTCCAATTTCAGTTTTCTCAGGGGGGCCTCTCACCCAGAAGAACTGGTCAGGCGGGCATCAGCATTGGGATATGCAGGATTGGCGATCACAGACGAATGCTCGCTTGCCGGCATTGTTCGTGCGCATGTCACAGCCAAGGACCTGGGGTTACCCCTGATCATCGGGAGCGAAATCGCGCTGATTGATGGTCCCCGTGTGGTTCTGCTGGCAACCAATCGTGAAGGATATGGTCGTCTCTCTTCGCTGATCACCCTCGGCAGACGACGTGAAAGGAAGGGACGTTACTCCCTGTCCATAGCAGACCTGCAGGACGGGATAACCGGTTGCCTCGCCATTTTGTGTCCTGATGCGTCGATTGCCGCTGACAGGCTCTTTGCGCACGCAACATGGTTTGCCGACCACTTCATGGGACGTTCCTGGATTGCTGCAGAGTTGCTGCATGGTCTGAACGATCGAGAAAGATTACTGACCCTGAAGAATGCATCAACCCGATGCGGCGTTCCATTGGTCGCTGCCGGTGATGTGCATATGCACGTTCGGTCGAGGAGACGACTTCAGGATGTGCTGACGGCGATCCGAATCGGAAAGCCCGTCGCGGAATGCGGTCGCATGCTGCATCCCAACGGAGAAAGGCATCTTAGACAGAGGATGGGACTGGCTCGAGTCTATCCGGAGCAACTTCTTGATGAAACGGTCCGTATTGCCGAGCTGTGCACATTCTCCCTGGACTCATTGCGTTATGAATATCCCGAAGAACTGACCCCACCACATGAAACACCGGCAACCCATCTGCGTCAATTAACCGAGCAAGGGTTATCTCAGCGATTTCCAGATGGTCCTTCTGAAAAAATACGGTCCCTCATCAAGCAGGAACTGAACCTGATCGAGGAACTTCAATATGAACCATTCTTTCTGACAGTTCATGACATTGTCCAGTATGCAAAAAACCGGGGGATTCTCTGTCAGGGACGCGGATCAGCCGCCAACTCCGCCGTTTGCTATGCGTTGGGCATCACAGAGGTCAATCCTGACAAGCAGGAACTGCTTTTCGGGAGGTTCCTTTCGAAAGAAAGAAAGGAGCCTCCCGATATAGACGTCGATTTCGAGCATGAACGACGTGAAGAGGTCATTCAGTACATCTACAGGAAATACGGACGAGATCGTGCTGCGCTGGCTGCCACAGTGATCTGTTATCGCCCGCGGAGTGCTTTACGGTATGCCGGAAAGGCGTTGGGATTGCAAGCACAGCAAGTGGACCGGATGTCGAAGTCCATTGCGTGGTGGGATGATCGGGAGCAATTGGGCGCGCGTCTCCAGGAGGCGGGCTTCGATCCGCTCAGCCCGGTCATTCAGCAACTCGTGGATATCGTGACTACTCTTCATGGCTTTCCCCGCCATCTCTCCCAGCATGTCGGGGGATTCATCATTTCGAAGGGACCACTCGCAGAGTTGGTGCCAATGGAAAATGCGTCCATGCCGGACAGAACCGTCATTCAATGGGACAAGAATGACCTGGACAGCATGGGCCTGCTGAAAGTCGATGTTCTGGCGCTGGGCATGCTATCGGTCATACGACGCGCTCTGGCCATCATCAATCACGACAGCACACAGCCGGTCACCATGGACGATCTGCTCAGGAAGGATGATCCCAAGGTCTACACAATGATCCAGCAGGCCAATACCGTTGGCGTCTTCCAGATAGAGTCACGCGCCCAGATGTCGATGCTTCCACGATTGCGTCCAGAAAACTTCTACGATCTGGTGATCGAAGTCGCCATTGTCAGACCAGGCCCCATTCAAGGCGGGATGGTCCATCCCTACCTCAAGAGAAGGCAGGGACTTGAGCCCATCACCTACCCTAACGAGAAAATCCGTGCGGTCCTTGAGCGCACGCTGGGAATTCCGATTTTCCAGGAACAGGTCATGCAACTTGCTGTCGTTGCAGCCAGTTTCACGGCAGGTGAATCCGATACCTTGCGCAGATCAATGGCCGCATGGAGTCGCAAGGGAGGCCTTGAACATCTGAAGAAACGCTTGATCGACGGGATGCGGAATAATGGTTACGAACAAGGATTTGCCGAGCAAATTTTTAACCAGATCCTCGGATTCGGCGAATATGGTTTTCCCGAATCCCATTCGGCCAGCTTCGCCCTGCTGACCTATGTATCCGCATGGCTGAAATTTCATCAGCCCGCAGCCTTCCTGACAGCGTTGCTAAACAGCCAGCCAATGGGATTTTATGCGCCCTCGCAACTGGTTCAGGATGCACGTCGCAATGGTGTGACAGTGCTGCCGGTCGACATACACCACAGCAATTGGGAATGCTCGATAGAGGGCGGCGCAGTGCGGCTTGGCTTTGTCATGATAAGCGGCCTTCAGCAAAGCATCGCAGACAAGATTATTCGTTCCAGAACGGAAAGACCGTTCCAATCGATGGATGACCTATCCCATCGCACCCTGTTGAAATCTGCTGACTTGAAGTTACTTGCAAAAGCAGATGCCCTGGCGCCGATCACGGGCCACAGGTGGCAGGCTTACTGGCAGGTATCAGCCGTTGCACTGCGTGATGACATCCTCAGCGACGCACCCATCCAGGAAACTTCTGCGATGCTGCACTCGCCTACCTCAGCGCAGGATACGGTCGCCGACTATGCCAGCACGGGGTTGACGCTGCGCAGACACCCCATTGA
>CANIIN010000185.1 GCA_947467405.1 Betaproteobacteria bacterium
GTGGGCCTGTTCGACGAAGACGGTTACCTGAAGATCACCGACCGCATCAAGGACATGTACATCGCCGGCGGCTTCAACTGCTATCCGGCCGAGATCGAGAACCTGCTGATGCACCACCCCGCCATCGCACAGGTGGCGGTGGTCGGCGTGCCGGACGAACGCCTCGGCGAAGTCGGCAAGGCCTTCATCATGAAGAAGACCGGCGCGCAACTGAGCGCAGCCGAAGTCATCGACTGGGCCAAGGAACACATGGCGAACTTCAAGGTGCCGCGTTTCGTCGAGTTCATCGACGCGTTTCCGCTCAACGCCTCGGGCAAGGTGCTGAAGACGGAGCTGCGCAAGCGCGGGTAACAGGCGGCGGCGTGACGTTTCGATTTCGAAGAGTCCGTTGGCGTTGAAGTGCCCCACAGTCGCTTCACCTTGATGCAGTAGACTCCAACTCTTCAATGCAACTTCGCCACACCGGAGCACGATTTGCCAGGCCTCACTCCCTTCCTCGCCATCATGGTGCTCACGCAGACGTTGCTGGGTGCGGCCTACAACGTGGCCGGCGTGCTGGCGCCGGTGGCGGCACCGGATCTCGGTTATTCGATCGCGGCGCTGGGTCCCTATTCGGTGATCCTCGCCGTCGCATCGCTGGTGGGCGGCATGCTGATCGACGGCATCATGCGGCGCTACGGCGCCACGCGCACTTTCCAGGTCGCGATCGCCATGACCTGCGCCGGCGTGGCCTGCCCGGCCAGCGGCCACGCCTGGGTGGTGATGCTGTCGCCGGTGCTGGTGGGATTCGCCGGCGGCATGATCATGCCCTGCGTGCTGCACCTGATCGCACGCGTCACGCCGCCAGAACGCAGCGGCATGGTGATGGCCATCAACCAGTGCGGAATGCCGGCGGGTTTCGGTCTGGCCGGCGTCGCCTTCCCGTGGCTGCTGACGATGATGAACTGGCGCTGGACCCTGCTGGTGCTGGGCGTTGCGCTGCTCACGGTGATTCCGCTCATGCAATGGATGCGCGAGCGGCTCGACTCGGACCGCGACCCCGCCGCGCCGCTGGGCGGCAAGGCCTTCGCCGAACCGATGCGCATGGCGTGGACGACGCCCGACCTGCGCCTGCTGGGCTGGCTGGCATTTTCGTTCATGTGCGTGCAATGGTCGTTCGTCACCTATCTGGTGAGCTACGTGAAGATCGACTTGCAGTTCAGCCACGCGGCCGCCGGCAGTGCCTTGCTCGCCGCACAGATGACGGCAGTGGTATCGCGGCTGTACTTCGGCTGGCTGCTCGATCGCATCGGACGGCATTTCCTGATGCTGGGCGCCATCGGCACCTGCGGCGGCGTCGCGGCGATCATCCTCGGACTGGCCACGCCGCAATGGTCCTACACCGCAGTGGTCGCCAGCGCTGCGCTATGCGCCGGCTTCACCATGGGATGGAACGCCGTGTACTTCGCGGCCATCCGCAAGTTCGCCCCGGAGGGTCGCTCCGGGACGGCGGCCGGCGGCACGCAGATATTCACCATGGTCGGCAGCGGCGTGGGACCGATGATCTTCGCCGGCATCCTGAGTTCAAGCGGCAGCTACGCCACCGGCTTCATGGTGACCGCGATCTTCTCGCTGGTGATGGGCGCGCGGCTGCTGTGGCGCGATTACACGATGCGCACGCGGACCTAGCATGATGGCGAAGCGGCTTTTTGGTAAGCTGGCGACATGGCTTCGGCTCCCGATGCGCCGACATCCGACCTTCATGCGCCCGCTCACCACCCTTCTATCCCTGTGTGCCATGCTGCTGCTCGCCGCGTGGCGTCCCGCCCTGGCCGACTATCGGGAAGCCGACAAGGCGTGGCGGGACAGGAATTACCCGGCCGTGCTGGACGCCTGCAAGGCCGATGCCGAGAAGGGCGAAAAGAGCTGCCAGAACTACATGGGACTGCTGTATCGCTTTGGCCGCACCGTGAAGCAGGACTATGCGCAAGCCGCCGACTGGTATCGCAAGGCCGCGGCGCAGGGACAAATCAATGCCATGGAAAACCTCGGCCAACTGCTTCGCGCGGGCCTTGGCGTTGCGCAAAACCACACGGAAGCCAATCGCCTGTTCAAGCAGGCCGGCGAGCTCGGCAACGCAGCGGCGCTGAACGCGCTGGGCGGCGCCTACCGCGACGGGCTGGGCGTAGCGGTGGACCAGAAGGAAGCGTTCCGCATCTACCAGTTGGCAGCCGACAAGGGCAACGGCTTTGCCCAGGCCAATCTCTCGACCGCCTACAAGCGCGGGCTTGGCGTGGACCCCGACCCGGAGCGCGCCCTGTTCTGGGCGAAGAAGTCCGCAGCGCAGAACAACTCCGGTGGTCACGGCGTGCTGGGCATGCTGTATCGCGACGGCGTGGCCGTCGCGCAGAACCCGCTCGAGGCCATCCGCCTGTTCAAGCTCGCCACGACTACCGAACCCGAACCAGTGTTCTGGCCGTACACCGAACTGGGCCTCATGTACTACAAGGGGGTGGGCGTTTCCGTCGATCCTGCCGAGGCGCGCAAGTGGTTCGAGATGGGCGCCGAAAAGAAGGTGACCGCGTCGATCAACTTCCTGAAGGAGATGGATCGCGCGCAGGCCGCCAAGGCCAATACAACGACGGCGACACCCCCCGCTGCCAATGTCGCGCCGGCACCCGCCAACATCGCCAGCCGCAAGGCGCTGGTCATCGGCAACGACTCCTACCGGTCCGTGACGCCGCTGGCCAATGCGCGCGCCGACGCCCGCGCCATCGCCGATTCACTGCGCTCGCTGGGCTATGTCGTGAGCGCGCACTTCGACCTCAACGAAAAGGAAATGAAGAAGGCGGTGCGGGATTTCATCAAAAACGTGGCCGGCGGCGACGAGGTTGTGTTCTTCTACGCCGGCCACGGCGTGCAACTCGCCAACTCCAATTATCTGCTGCCGGTGGACATCAACGCCGATGACGCCGAGACCGTGAAGGACGAAAGCATTCCGCTGCAGCGCGTGCTGGACGACCTGAATGACGCCAAGGTGCGCCTGTCCATCGCCATCATCGACGCCTGCCGCGACAATCCGTTCAAGGGCAAGGGACGTTCGCTGGCCACGCGCGGCATGGCATCGACGACCGCCGCCAACGGACAGATGATCCTGTTCTCGGCCGGATCCGGCCAGCAGGCGCTGGACAAGATCGGGCCGCAGGACAAGTCGCCCAACGGACTGTTCACACGCACGCTGCTGAAGTACATGCGCCAGAAGGACCTGCCGATCGATCGCGTCATGCGCCAGGTGCGCGCCGAAGTGGTGGAAGTGGCCAAGTCGGTCGGCCACGACCAGGTGCCGGCGCTCTACGATCAGGTGGTCGGAGACTTCTACTTCACGCGCTCGTAGCGCGTCAGTCCATCACGGTCAGCGCACACGAGCGGCACGGCCGGTTGCGGACTGGTCTACCATGCACTTGGGTTCAAGAAGAACAACAGGGGGAGAAGGATCATGTTTTCGAGAAGAGTTCTCGTCGCACTGGCCTTGAGCATGCTGGCCGCTGCAGCCACGGCCCAGCAGTACCCGACGCGACCCATTCGGGTCATCGTGGGTTACGGCCCGGGCGGCGTGACCGACGTCATTGCACGCATCTTTGCCGACGAATTCAGCAAGCGTCTCGGCCAACCCGCCGTCGTCGAGAACCGACCCGGCGCCAGCGCGCTGATCGCGGCCACGGCGGTGAAGAACGCGGCGCCGGACGGTCACATGCTGTTTGCCGGATCGTCCACGCCGTTCTCGCCGATCTTCCTGAAGGAGAATCCCATCGTCGCTTCACGCGACATGGCGCCCGTGGCCATGCTGGGACAAGGGGACTGGTTCATGTACGCGCCGGCCAACCTGCCCATCCGCAATCTGTCCGAACTGGCGGCCTGGGCCAAAGCCAATCCCGGCCAATTGCGATTCTCATCGCCGGCGGTGGTCAACACCATGCTGTTCTCCGTGGCCGCCAAGCGCCTTGGCGCGGAGTTCGAGAGCATCTCCTACAAGACCAGCGATCAGACCATCACCGCCATGCTCGGTGGAGACGGCCAGGTGACACTGAACTCGGTGTCGGGCTTCCAGCAGTTCGTGCAGGGCGGCAGGTTGCGCATGATCGCCACGCTCTCGCCGCAGCGCTCCAGCCAGTTTCCCGACGTGCCCACGGCAACCGAACAGGGCGTGCCGATGTCCAACAGCCTCAGCTTCGGACTCTGGACCACGCAGGGCACGCCGCGCGCGGCCATCATGAAGTTGAACGCCACCGTACTGGAGGCGGGCACGTCTGCGGCCGTCCAGGAGAGGGTGCGCAACATCGCGCTGGTGACATCGCGCATGTCGCCGGAAGAGGTCGGGAAGCTGCACGATTCGGACACGCAGGTCCTGTCCGAAGCGGCCGTCATCGGCGGGTTCAAGCCGCAGTAGAGACCCGCGCGGCTGTCGCCACGGTCATCGGGAAAGCGCCGTCGTCGCGCATTTTCCTGCGACGACCGGGCAGCGTTTTTTTGCGCAGGGGGCGGTTTGGGGCGCTCCGCACGATTGAACGGGAATCGGCTGTCGTCAGCTGACCACAAACTGGGTATCCTCTGCCCTTCGCACCATCCTTCCAGGCATTCGAGGCTGACCAACACCATGCTGCTTCTCTCCGACAAACTCAGCGCATCACCGGGTTCTTCCCATGATTGACAAGATCGTCCCATCCGCGGCCGAGGCCGTGGCGGACATCCGCGACGGCGCGACGGTGATGATCGGCGGCTTCGGCACGGCCGGCATGCCCAATGCGCTGATCGACGCGCTGATCGCACAGGGCGCGCGCGACCTGGTGGTCGTCAACAACAACGCCGGCAACGGCGACACCGGCCTGGCCGCGCTGCTGAAGGAAAAGCGCGTGCGCAAGATCCTGTGTTCGTTCCCGCGCCAGGTGGATTCGCAGCACTTCGACGCGCTGTACCGCGCCGGTGAAATCGAACTCGAACTGGTGCCGCAGGGCAACCTCGCCGAGCGCATCCGCGCCGCCGGCGCCGGCATCGGCGGCTTCTTCACGCCGACCGGCTATGGCACGCAACTGGCCGAAGGCAAGGAGACGCGCGTCATCGACGGCAGGCACTACGTGCTCGAATATCCGATTCACGCCGACTTCGCGCTGATCCGCGCCGACCGCGGCGACCGCTGGGGCAACCTCACCTATCGCAAGACGGCGCGCAACTTCGGCCCCATCATGGCGATGGCGGCGCGTTGCGCCATCGCCGAAGTGCGCGAGGTGGTCGAACTCGGCGCACTCGATCCTGAAGCCGTGGTGACACCCGGCATATTCGTGAAACGCGTCGTGCCTGTGGGGTCAGCATGAATACCACCGCTTACCAGCGCATGACGCGCGATCAGATGGCCGCACGCGTGGCTCGCGACATCCCCGAGGGCGCCTACGTGAACCTCGGCATCGGCCTGCCCACGCTGGTGGCCAATCACCTGCCCGCCGATCGCGAAATCATCATCCACAGCGAGAACGGCGTGCTGGGCGCGGGCCCCGCGCCGGAGAAGCACCTCACCGACCCGGACCTCATGAATGCCGGCAAGCAGCCCATCACCTTGCTCAAGGGCGGCTCGTTCTTTCATCACGCCGACTCGTTCGCCATGATGCGCGGCGGCCATCTCGACTACTGCGTGCTGGGCGCGTTCCAGGTGGCCGTGAACGGCGACCTCGCCAATTGGCACACCGGGGGGCCGGATGCCATCCCCGCCGTGGGCGGCGCGATGGATCTGGCCATCGGCGCGAAATCAGTGTTCGTGATGATGGAGCATCTCACCCGCGAGGGCGAGAGCAAGATCGTCAAGGCCTGCACCTACCCACTCACCGGCATGGGCTGCGTGAACCGCATCTACACCGACCTGGCGGTGATCGACGTGACCGCCGAGGGCCTCGCGGTGGTGGATTGCGTGCCGGGGCTGTCGCTAGAGGAGTTGGCTCGCCTCACCGGCGTGCCGCTGCGCGCCATGCTGGAAACGCGCGACTGAAAACGGCGCACAGGCTGCATCGCGGCGACCGCAGTCGTCAGGCGTTCGCCCGTATTGCTAGCGCATGG
>CANIIN010000186.1 GCA_947467405.1 Betaproteobacteria bacterium
ACATGATCGTGGCTGCGGACAATGCCTTCTTCGCTGAGCCGGTGATCCACAGCATGGCCATCGATTCGGTCGAGGTGCTGATGCATCCCTGGGTCATGAATCATCGCAAGGCCAAGGAGTTCATTCTTACCGGCATGCGCATGTCCGCGCAGGAGGCTCTGTCAGTCGGCATGGTCAATCAGGTCGTGTCTCTGGATAAGCTGGAAGAGACCACCATGGCCATGGCGCTTCGCATCGCCGAAGCGCCGCCATTCGTCGCTCGCATGGTGAAGAGATCCATCAATCGGACCCTTGAAATCCAGGGCCTGCGCGGATCGCTTCAGGCGCATTTCGACAGCCACCAGTTGACGCACGCTTCGCAGGAATGCGCGGACACGGTCCGGGCCGCAGGCACGGCGGGCATGATCAGCAAAGGCAAGGAAAAGGCGGGCGGAGCATGAACAGCTCGGTAAAGAGCCGTCCGGATCTGGGGCCTCTGCTGGCAGCCTCCTCCATCGCGGTCATCGGGGCGAGCAACGATCCTTATCGGATTGGCGGCATACCGCTGGTGCATTTGAGCAAGCACGAGCTGAACACCTATAACGATTATCGGGGCAGGGTTTACCCTGTCAATCCTAAGTACAAGGAAATCTTCGGCCTGCCCACGTATCCCGATATCGAGTCGGTTCCAGAGGCCGTGGAACTGGCCATCATTGCAGTGTCGGCTGAGCAGGTCATGCAGCAACTCGAGCGCTGTCATGCCCGCGGCGTCAAGGCGGCGATGGTGTTCGCGGCAGGCTATGCCGAAACCAATGAAGAAAAGGGCTTTGCCCGCCAGCGCGAGCTGGTGGCGTTCGCCGAGCGCACTGGCATGCTCATTGCTGGTCCGAATTGCATGGGTAATGCGAACATGGTGACCGGCGCGCATTCGACCTTCGCGGCGTCCGGCTTGTTCGTACCGCGCCCGGGTGTATTGCCGCACGTCGGCCGAATCGGCCTAGTGACCCAGAGCGGCAACATGTGCGCCATCGTGTTCATGTTCGCGCAGAGAATCGGCGTAGGCTTCAACTTCGTGATCAATACCGGCAATGAGGCGGTGGTCGAATTCAGCCAGTATCTCGACTACGTCCTGGAGGATCATGAAACCGATGCGGCGGTCGGCTACATCGAACAACTTCGTGATGGGCCGGCATTCCTGAATGTCGCGCAGCGCTTTCGTGAGCGCGGCAAGCTGCTGGCCGTGATCAAGGCCGGGCTGACCGAGAAGGGCGCCGAAGCGGCGCGCTCCCATACCGCCGCGCTGGCGGGCAATTACGCCGCGTTTGCCGCTGCCTGCAAGCAGTCCGGCGTGCTGATAGCTGATGATCTTCCCCATCTGGCGCTGATCGCCTACCTGACGCGCTTCGGTCGCCAGGGTGGCAAGCGGGTTGCGGTAGTGACCATGTCGGGGGCAGCCGGGGCCTTGTTGTCGGACAAGTTCGTCGGGCATGGCGCGGAGCTGCCCACGTTGCCTGCCGAGGCGCAGGCGAAACTGCGGGCCCTGATTCCGGACTACGGCATGGTCTCGAACCCGGTTGACGTGACCGGCAACATCCAGAATGCCGTCACGGGCGGTTACAGCACGTATTACAAGACGGTCAAGGCACTGGTCGATTGCGACGAAATCGACACCATCGTGCTGTGGATGCCGGGCTATTACCTGGACGGCGTGACCAAGGACCTGATCCAGCTGGCAACGGAAACCGGGAAGCTCATCGTCGCCATCGATCCGTCCGATATGGTCAACCCGGCCGCGCTCGAGGCCGGCGGGATTCCGGTCTTCAACGACATGATGCGTGCCGTGAAGGCCATTTCCTCCTACAGCCATTGGTGCGACGACCAGAAAGCCTTGAAGGCGGCCGGCAAATCCTCTGCGCTCAAGGCATCGACCGCCTCAGGAACAGCCGTATCCATGCCGAAGGAGGCGGTGACAATCCTGTCGGGTATCGCCGCCACATTGCCATGTTCCCTGGATGAAGCCGCCGGAAAGAACCTGCTCGCAAGTTTTGGCGTGCCGGTAGTCGGCGAAAAGGTTGTCGGGAATGCAGATGACGCAGCGAGTGCGGCCAGGGTGATCGGTTATCCAGTCGCCATCAAGGTCTTGAGCGAGGACATACAGCACAAGACAGAGGCCGGCGGCGTCATGCTCGGTCTTGCCTCGGACGAAGCGGTTCGCGCGGCATTTGCGGCGGTCACCGACAACGCGCGGCGCTACAAGCCATCCGCGAAGATTGCCGGTGCCGTGGTGCAGGCCATGACGCACGATGCCAAAACCGGCGCGAACGAACTGCTGGTTGGGGTTACGCGCGATCCCGTGTTCGGCCTGATGATGACGGTCGGACTGGGCGGCGTATGGACGGAACTGTTCAAGGACGTATCGCACCGCCTGCTGCCCGTCGGCGAAGATGCCGCACTGGAGATGCTCAAAAGCCTGAAGGGCTTTGCGCTGCTGGACGGTTATCGCGGCGCGCCGAAGGCCGATCTGGATGCGGCGTGCAAGGCCATTGCCGGCATTTCCCGCGCGGCTTCGACCATTGGCGACGCGGTGCTTGAACTGGAAGTGAACCCGCTCGTGGTTCTGCCGCAGGGCAGGGGGGCGAAGGTGGTGGATGTGCTGCTCACCGTGGATCCGGGCAAGGTGGACCTCTAGAAATGAATCCGTCATTTTCCGCCGCTGAAGAGGCCTTTCGGCAGGAGGCCAGAATCTGGCTCATCGAAAGCCTGCGCAGCGTCGGCTACGACGCGATGAGCTGGCGTGAAAGGCTCGACACGGACTTCTGCATGCGCTGGGAGCGCCATATGGGCGCTTCGGGCTGGACCGGGTTGTCGTGGCCGAAGGAATACGGTGGACGTGCGTTGCCGCTGGTGCAGCAGGTGATCTTTCAGGAGGAGTATGCGCGCGCCGAGGCGCCGATCCTGTGGAACAGCATGGCGCATGGCATCCTTGCGCCGACGTTGATGTATTACGGCACCGAGTCGCAGAAGAAGCGCTTCCTGCCCGGCATACTCAGTAACGAAGAGCGCTGGTGCCAGGGCTACTCCGAGCCGGGCGCCGGTTCTGACCTCGCTGCGCTGGCCACACGCGCCGAGCGAATCAGCGACGCGCGTGGCGATCGATATGTCGTCACCGGCCAGAAGGTCTGGACCAGCGTGGCGCAGTTCGCCCACTGGTGTTTCATCCTGGTGCGCTCCGATCCGAAGTCCTCGCGCCACAAAGGCATCAGCTTCCTGCTTCTGGACATGAAGAGCAGGGGAGTGACCGTGCGTCCGCTTCGCCAGATGACCGGTGAGTCGGAATTCAACGAAGTGTTCTTTGATGGCGTCGAAGTGCCGGTGGAGAACCGCGTCGGCGAGGAAGGCCAGGGCTGGGAAATTGCCATGACCGCCGCCAATCATGAGCGCGGCACTTTCTTCGTGCCGATGCTCGTCAGCATGCAGAGCGAACTGCGCGACCTGGTCAAGCTGGCCCGCACCACGCCGAGCGATGGTCGTCCTGCCATCGAGGATCCATTGATCCAGGACAAGCTGGCGCAGCTTTACATGGACGTTTCGGTCATGCGGCTCAATTCCTACCGCACGCTGGAGACCCTTATGCAAGGCCGCCCGCCGGGTCCCGAAGCATCGTTCACCAAGCTGTTCTGGAGCGAGGTGCGGCAGCGCATGCTGGAGCTGGCCATGGACATCCTGGGACCTCAGGCGATGCTGGCCTGGACAGATCCGCAAGCCGCCGCCGGTGGACGCTGGCAGCGAGAGCACCTCTGGTCTCGAGCAATAACCATCCTCGCCGCGACCTCGGAGATCCATCGCAACATCATTGCCGAGCGCGGACTCGGCATGCCACGCTGAGCGACCCCCATGAATTTTGAACCGACTGAAGAGCAGCGCCTGCTGCGGGAATCGGCGCGCAGCGCGCTGGTAGGCCTGTGTACCATGCCTGTGCTGCGCAAGGGCTTCGATGATCCGGCCAAGCTGGATGCCTTTGCACAGGCGCTTTGGGCTAGCGTGGCTGAGTTGGGTTGGACTGGACTGGTGGTGCCGGAAGAACACGGCGGCATGGGCCTTGGCGCGACAGAGTTTGCCATCCTGCACGAGGAGCTGGGTCGTGCGCTGTTCACGGGGCCGTACACGGTGACAGCCGTGCTGGCTGCCGGCCTGCTGCAATTGGCCGGTTGTCCGGCCAGTCTGCGCGCCAGACTGACGGACATCGCCAGCGGCGCCATGCGCCTGGCTTTGCTCGAAGTTCAGTCCGGGGAGCGCGAATCCTTTTTTGCCACGTGCGGTCACGGGGGCACGGTCAGTCTTGGCACCCATCGTGTCCCGGATGCCGGCGTCGCAACGCACTTTCTGCTGTTGGCGACGGAACAGGTTACGTCGAGTCACGCTGGCGTTGGCCGCCTGGGGATGTGCCTGGTCGATCGCTCCGCCAGCGGCGTGACGGTCGAATCGAGAGAATCCTTCGATCCCACCCATACCATGGGCAGCGTTACGTTGCGCGACGCGCCGCTCGATCCGGGCCATTTCCATGTGACCGAACTTCCTGCAGCACAAATCGCGCGGGTGCTGGGTGATATGCGTCTCGCCCGTTGCAGCGAAATGCTGGGTGTCGCCGATCGCGCGCTGTCCGAGACCGTGGCGTATGTCAAAGAGCGCAAGCAATTCGGCCAGCCGGTCGGGTCATTTCAGGCCGTGAAACACAAGTTGGCCGACGCCTATATCGCGCTAGAAAATTCTCGCACGGCAGCGCGTTATGCGGCATTGGCCCGCGATGCGGGCGCTGCTGATGCCTTGCTGGCGCTGGACGTGGCGGAGGCGATGACCAGCGTGATGGGGATACGCGTGACCGGGGACTGCATCCAGGCGCACGGCGGAATGGGCTTCACCTGGGAGTCCGACATGCATCTGTACTTCAAGCGCGCGCGCTGGCTGGCCTCGACTGGCAGGGGTGTCGGGCACGCCAGGGCATCGATTGCTAGCGCTATTGTCGAGGGACGAGTCGAGTTCTAGTCGCCGGCAGCGTGTCGCTGCGGGCGATCATTCGGTCTGGTTCAGGTCAGCCCGGTACGGCCGCTTCCCAATGCTCGATCACCAGTTGCAGGGATTGCACACCGTTGAATTCGTTCACGCCCACTCGGTAGGCGGCGCGGATGGCGGCCGGCATGGGCATGGATGAGTTGAAGTGCATGGCTTCGACCGTGCGATCGCCGCGGCGCAGCTTCAGCTTGAGGTGCTTTTCACCCACGATGCGCTGGCTGGCGACCGAGAACTCGTCGCGGTACAGCGGTTGCGGAAATCCCTGTCCCCAGATATGCGACTCCAGCATCTGCGCCGTGGCGAGACTGAGATAGGGCGGTTCCAGCGAGCCGTCGGTTTCCAGCGCCTGCGTCAGCGCCTCCGGCAGCAGCATGTCGCGCACCGCCTTCTCGAAGGCGTTGGCGAAGCGTTCGAAGTCCTGCTCTCGGATGGTGACGCCGGCCGCCGCGGCATGGCCGCCGAAGCGCAGCAGCACGCCGGGCTCGCGCTTGGCCACCAGATCCAGCGCATCGCGCAGGTGCAGGCCGCGTATCGAGCGCCCGGAACCCTTCAGCTCGCCGGTGGGTGAATCGTTGGCTTCGTCGGCGCGCGCGAACGCGATGGTGGGGCGGTGGCGCAGGTCCTTGACGCGGCCGGCCAGGATGCCGACCACACCCTGATGCCAGGTGGGGTCGAACAGCGACAGCGTGTACTTGACCGCAGCGCCCGGCTTGCCGCCGGCGGTGGCGTCGTCGTCGCCATCCTCGCCGCCATCGCCATCGTCGTCGGTGCTCAGCGTCGCCAGCATGCGCTCGGCCTGCTCGCGCATGCCGCCTTCGATGGAACGCCGCTCGCGGTTCAGGTCGTCCAGGCTGCGCGCGATTTCCAGTGCGCGGCCGTAGTCGTCGGTGACCAGGCACTCGATGCCCAGGCTCATGTCGTTCAGGCGCCCGGCGGCGTTGATGCGCGGCCCGAGCACGAATCCGAAATCGAAACTCGCGGCGCGGCGCGGATCGCGTCCCGACACGGCGA
>CANIIN010000187.1 GCA_947467405.1 Betaproteobacteria bacterium
GCCGCCAGCGCCACGGTCCGGCGGCTGTTCTCCAGGTCGGCACGGGCCTTCTCCTGGTTGGCGATGGCTTCGCGTGTGCGCGAGTTGACGGCGCCGCCGGCATACAGCGGCACGGTCAGCTGCAGGCCGATGGTGGCGACCTTCTGCTCGAAGCCGACGCCGGTCACCAGCGAGCCGTTCTGGTTGGCGCGGGCGTAGGTGCTGACCAGATCGAGCGTCGGGTAGTGCCCCTGCCGGTTTCGCTCCACCTCGCGGTTGGCGATTTCGACGCCGGCTTCCTGGAGGCGCACGGCGTAGTTCTGCTTCTGTGCCGTCTCCGCCCAGGACTCCATCACTGACGGCTGCGGTGCGACCAGGCTCATCTTCGGCGCCAGCGGCGTGAGGTTGTCCGGCGCCTTGCCGATCAATTGCTGCAGGGCCGTTTTCTTGAACTCGACGTCGTTTTGCGCCGCCAATTCAGCGGACGTGGACAGATCGTAACGAGCCTGTGCTTCGTGCGTGTCGGTGATGGTGGCGGTGCCGACCTCGAAATTGCGCTTGGCCTGCGCCAATTGTTCGGCAATGGCGGCCTTCTGCGCCTGGATGGTGGCCAGGGTGTCCTGCGAGGTCAGCACGTCGAAGTAGGCTTGTGCCGCGCGCACGATCAGGTCCTGCGCGGCTTGGCCGAATTGCGCCTCGGCCTGCGCGACCTGGAACTCGGCCTGCTTGTACTGCGTCCAATTCTGCATGCGGAACAGGGGTTGCGTGAGTGTCACCGACCAGCCGTTGCTGTTGAAGTCGCGGGAGAATTGCTGACCTGACGTGGCCCCGGCGGTGTTGATGTAGTAGTCGGAGTTCAAGACCGTGTTGGCAGCTCCGTTGATCGTGGGCAGCAGCAGCGCCTGTCCCTGCGGACCTTTCTCGCGGCCGGCCTCCAGTGCGGCGCGCGCCGAGGCGAAGGTCGCGTCATTGGTGCGTGCGTCACGATAGATCTGCAGCAGATCGGCGGCGTGCGCCGTCAGTGGTGCGACGAGGCCTGCTGCCATCAACATTGCTGTCAGGGGTGCCATTGCTGTCTTGCGCATTCGTTTTACCTTCGACCTGGTGATTGAACGGTTCTGCCGGAAGTTCGGAATTGCTTGAAACGCGAATCAGTAAGTTGCCATGGCAGGATCGATCGTGCGCGCCCAGGCATCCACGCCGCCCTGCAGGTTGTAGAGCCTGCCGAAGCCGCGCTGCTCGAGGAACATGCCGACCTGGAAACTGCGCGCGCCATGGTGGCAGATCAGAACGGTTTCCGCTTGCGGGTCGAGTTCCTGCAGTCTTTGCGGTACCGTGGCCATGGGTATCGGCAGCGACTCGTCAATGTTGCAGCGTTCGAATTCCCAGGGTTCGCGCACGTCTATCAGGACCGGTTTCGATCGGGAGTCGTCAGCCAGCCAGTTGGCGAGATCTGCGGGGAGCAATTGCACCATGATTCGAGGCGTCTGGATCTAGAACGAGAATCGCTTCGGCTGCAGCGCATTGCGCAGCGGCGGGAAGCACGTCTCGAACAGATCGACCGAGGTGTATGAGCCGGTCGCGACACAGGTGACCAGGCGCGCCTCCATGACCGGCGCGTCGCCGACGATGGCGAACAGCCGCCCGCCGGGCTTGAGTTGTTCCAGGAAGGCCTGCGGCAATACCGGCGTCGAGGCGGTCAGGACAATGACATCGTAGGGGCCATGCTTGCTCCAGCCCTGTGCCGCATCGCCGACTTCCAGCGTGACATTGTCAACGGCGGCAAAAGACTTGATCGAGTCCTCGGCGGCGGCTTTCAGGCGCGCATTGATTTCTACCGAGAACACCTGCTGGCTGCGATGCGCGAGCAGCGCTGTCAGATATCCGCAACCGGTGCCGACTTCCAGCACGCGATCGGATTTCTTGAGCGCCAGCGATTGCACGATGCGGGCCTCCATCTTGGGCGGCCACATGCGTTCGCTGTCATTGCCGCCGTCCTTGCTCTTCAACGCATCGACTGTGCCGGCATTTTCACCGAGCGGAATCTCCAGATCGGAAAAGGCCAACGCCTTCCACGCCGGCGGCACGAAGTCTTCGCGCCTCACGACATACAGAAGGTCGAGCACGTCCTGGTCGAGCACGTCCCAAGTGCGGATCTGCTGCTCGACCATATTGAAGCGGGCTTGTTCGGTATTCATGGAAACTCTGCAAATTTGGTGACGAGAATCAGAATTTTAGAGCACATTTCAATGGTCCGGGGTCTTCTCCTGACAAGGTGCCGGCAGAATAGGGCGGGTCGGGAACCTTTCTCAGCGCGCCTGGGCCGTTACCCCCGGATTTTCACCGGTCGCCGAGGGCGGCGGCACGCGGAACCAGGCGGCATATAGGGCTGGCAGGAACAGCAGTGTGAGTGCGGTGGCCACGATCAGCCCACCCATGATGGCCACGGCCATCGGGCCGAAAAAGGCGCTGCGGGTGAGGGGGATCATGGCCAGTACGGCTGCCGCCGCCGTGAGCGTAATGGGCCGGAAGCGTCGTACCGTGGCCTCGACGATGGCGTTCCAGGGCGCCAGGCCCGACTTGATGTCCTGCTCGATCTGGTCCACCAGGATGACCGAATTGCGCATGATCATGCCGGACAGGGCGATGGTGCCGAGCATGGCCACGAAGCCGAATGGTACGTTGAACACCAGCAGGAACAAGGTCACGCCGATCAACCCCAGCGGTGCGGTCAGCACCACGATCAGCACGCGCTGGAAGCTTTGCAACTGCAACATCAGGATGGTCAACACCACCACGATGAAGAGCGGCACGCCAGCCGCAACCGATTTCGCTCCCTTGCCCGCTTCTTCCACTGCGCCGCCCGTTTCCAGGAAATAGCCTGGCGGCAGCTTGGCGCGCACCGCGTCCAGCCTGGGACTGATCTGGTCGGTCACGGCGGGCGGTTGCATGTCGCTGCCGTAGACGTTGGCGCGGACGGTGATATTGGGCATGCGGTTGCGACGCCAGATCACGCCGTCCTCGATACCGTACTGGATGGTGGCAATCTGTTCCAGCGGAATGTTGGCGCCGTTGCCAGTGGGAATGGCGAGATCCTTCAGGTAGCGCAGGTTGACGCGCTCTTCAGGTGCGCCGCGCAGCAATACATCGATGGACAAATTGCCCTCGCGATAGGTGGTGGCGGCGAGGCCGTTCAGCGAGGTGTTGAGCAGGGTCGCGATCTGCTGGGTGGAGAGTCCGAGGAGGCGTGCCTTGTTCTGGTCGACGGTGACGGTAATGACCTTGGACGGCTCGCCCCAGTCGAATTGCACGTTCTGCAGGTGCGGGATCTGGCGCATCACCGCTGCGACCTCCTCGGCCAGCGCGCGCAAGGTCGGAATGTCTTCGCCACTGATGCGGAACTGCACCGGAAAGCCCACGGGCGGTCCGTTTTCAAGGCGGGTGACGATGGCGCGCACCATCGGGAAATCCGTGTCGAAAAGCGCGATCAACTTCGTGCGCAGTGCCTCGCGTTCCTTCGGCCCCTTGGTCAGGACGATGGCCTGCGCGAAATTGTTGGACGTCAGTTGCTGGTCGAGCGGCAGATAAAAGCGCGGGCTGCCCGACCCGACGTAGGTGACGAAGTTCTCGATGCCGTCCTCCTTGGCGAGGAAGCGTTCAAGTTTCTTCGCCTGCGCTTCGGAGGCGGCAAACGAGGACCCCTCCGGCAAGCGCATGTCGACCACCAGTTCCGGGCGTGTGGAGTCGGGGAAGAACTGTTGCTGCACGAAGGTGCCGAACATGCCCAGCGACAGCACGAAGGCACCCAGCGTCACCAGCAGCACGGTCTTGCGGTGGCCCACGCACCATTCCACCAGCGCGCGGAAGCGGCGGTAGAAGGCGCTGTCGTAGACGGCCGGCGATTCGTCGGTATGCACGTGGCCGCGCTTGGCGCCGAGATCCGGCAGCAGCTTGTAGCCGAGATAGGGGATGAACACCACGGCCGCGATCCAGGACACGGTGAGCGCGATGGCATTCACCTGGAAGATCGAGCGCGTGTATTCGCCCGTGGTCGATTGCGCCGTGGCGATGGGCAGGAAGCCCGCCACCGTGACCGCGGTGCCGGACAGCATGGGCATGGCGGTCGAGGTGTAGGCGAAGCTGGCAGCGCGGAAGCGGTCCCAGCCCTGTTCCATCTTGATGGCCATCATCTCGACCGCGATGATGGCGTCGTCGACCAGCAGGCCCAGCGCCAGGATCAGCGCTCCCAGCGAAATCTTGTGCAGGCCGACGTCGAAGATGGCCATGAACAGAAAGGTTGCCGCCAGCACCAGCGGGATCGACAGCGCCACCACGATGCCGGTGCGCAGGCCCAGCGAGAACAGGCTCACGGCCAGTACGATGACAATGGCTTCGGCCAGCGTGCGCACGAATTCGCGGATCGAACCGGCGACGGCATCGGGCTGGTTGGAGTACTGCACCAGATCGATGCCGACCGGCAGTTCGTCCTGGATCTTCTTCGTGGCGGCTTTGAGATGGCGACCCAGATCGATGATGTCGCCGCCGGCAGTCATGGAGACGGCGATGGCGACCACTTCCTTGCCCATGTAGCGCACCTTGGGCTGCGGCGGGTCGGCATAGCCGCGATACACCTTGGCGATATCGCCGAGGCGGAACAGCCGGTTGTTGACGCGGATGGACAGGTTCTGCAGCGAATCGAGCGTATCGAAGCCGCTGCTGGCGCGCAGGAAGATCTTGTCCGTGGCGGTCTCGAAGGCGCCGGCGGCGGTGACCGCGTTCTGTCCCTGCAGGATGGCCACCAACTGGTTGGGGTCCACGCCCAGCGTGGCCAGGCGAACGTTGGACAGCTCGACGAAGATCTTTTCGTCCTGCGTGCCAAGCAGATCGACCTTGGCCACGTCCGGCACGCGCAGCAGTTCGTTGCGAATGTGCTCGGCGCGATCCTTCAGCGCCGCGTAATCGAAGCCGTCGCCGACCAGCGCATACAGGTTGCCGAAGGTGTCGCCGAATTCGTCATTGAAGAACGGCCCCTGAATGCCGGCCGGCAGTGTCTGGCGCATGTCGCCGATCTTCTTGCGCACCTGGTACCAGGCCTCGGGCACTTCCGACGAGGGTGTGCTGTCCTTCAGGATCAGGAACACCAGCGATTCGCCCGGCTTGGAATAGCTGCGGATGACGTCGACGTGCGGCGCCTGTTGCAGGGTCTTCTCGATCTTGTCGGTGACCTGCTGTTCCACTTCGCGCGCGCTGGCGCCCGGCCAATTGGTGCGCATCACCATGACTTTGAAGGTGAACGGCGGATCCTCGCTTTGCCCGAGCTTCTGGTAGGACATGACGCCCAGCATCGCCAGCACGATCATCACGAATAGCACGAAGCCGCGATGGTTGAGGGCCCACTCCGAGAGATTGAAGTGGTGGGTCATTTGGCGAGCACTTCGACGGCGGGCGCCGGGGCCTTCGCGGCGGCGGCAGGCGCTACAGCGCTGGCAGTCTGTGCGCTGACCGGCCGAACCGTCTGCCCGGCGACCAGCTTGTGGACGCCCGCGACGGCGATCAAGTCACCGGCGGCGAGGCCGTTGCTGATGACGATGCCATCTTCGCGATACTGCTTCACGGTGACGGGACGAAGCGCTACCTGGTTGCTCTTGGCGTCGATGATCCATACCGCGGTCTTGTCACCCTCGCGCGAGAGGGCGGTGAGCGGAATGACGAAGCCCGCGCCGGCTGACTTGCCGGCCGCGTTGCCGGTGGTGGCAGGGCCGCTGGGGAAGAGGACGTTGGCGGTCATGCCGAGGGCCACAGTGGCGTCGGCGCCGACGATGGAGACCCGCGTGGCGAAGGTGCGCGTGCCGGCATCGGCGCTGGGCGCCACTTCGCGTACATGGCCGCGATAGATTTTTTCCGGGTTGGCCCAGAGGCGAACAGCGACTTCTTTCGCGGCACGGGTCGCGGCGAGTCGCGTTTCGGGAATGCTGATCAGCACTTCCTTTTCTTCCGGTCGGGCCAGGCGCATCACCGGTTGACCGGCGCCGACCACCTGCCCGGCCTCGGCCAGCACCGCCGTGATCACGC
>CANIIN010000188.1 GCA_947467405.1 Betaproteobacteria bacterium
GGGGCGCTTGCCCACCAGGACAGCATGGGCAACGGCTCAAGCATCGTTCCGGGGGATGTGCAGCGGATGAGTGCGGGGACGGGCGTGACGCACAGCGAATTCAACCACGAGCAGGATCGTGAGACGCACTTTCTGCAGATATGGATCATTCCCGCCCGGCAGGGTATCGCGCCGGGCTACGAGCAAAAGCATTTTGAAGCGGCCGACAAGCGCGGTCGCCTGTGCCTTGTCGCCTCACAGGATGGGATCGACGGCTCCGTCGTCATTCACCAGGAGGCGCGTATTTTTGCCACGCTGCTGAATGGCACCGAGCGGGTGGTGCATCCGATGGCAGGTGGTCGGCGCGCTTACGCCCATGTCGCCCGGGGAGCGGTGACGGTAAATGGCTTGGAATTGGCGGCTGGAGACGCGTTGAAATTGGTCGATGTCGCCGGCGTGGAAATGTCCCAGGGGCGGGATGCCGAGGTTCTGCTGTTTGATCTCGCGTAAGGATTTACTGAACAAGGTGGCAAGCCCCCTTGTATATCCCCCACTTCAGAGGGAAGCGTTTCGAGGCATGCTTGTTTTCTGGACTTGATCAGCGCTTCCCTAAGGATGCCGGCAGACATCGTCTCCTGACGTATTGTCGTGCCTGACCAGACAGGAGAGACTGATGTCGCCGAAAATTCTCGTATTTGCCGGTAGTGCGCGACGCGGGTCGCTGAACAAGTTGCTCGCGGCGGCCGCGGCGAACCGTGCTCGCGAGGCCGGCGCCGAGGTGACGTTGCTGGATCTTGACGACTATTCAATGCCTCTCTATCACGGCGACCTGGAGGCGCGCGAGGGCGTGCCGGACGCCGCGAAAAAGCTGCGCAAGATGTTCATGGAACATCATGCGCTGATGATCGCCACGCCGGAAAACAATGCTTCGGTGCCGGCCATGCTGAAGAACGCGCTGGACTGGATTTCCCGTCCCGAGAGTGGACAGAACGGCACCGTGCCTTACCAGAACAAGGTCGCGGCATTGATGTCGGCATCCCCGGGCGCGCTGGGTGGAATGCGCGTGCTGGTCCATTTGCGCCAGATACTGCAGGCGCTCAAAGTCCTGGTGCTGAGTGAACAACTCGCCGTGCCACGTGCGCACGAACTGCTTGAGCCGCCCGGTGTGCTGAAGGACGTCAGGCTGGACGCATCGTTGCGCGGCCTTGTGGATCGACTGGTCGACGTGACGCGGCGAATGAACGGCTGAGTCGCGTATGCATACTCTTCAGCAGGCGGCCATCTATCTCCTCACGGCTGTGCTGGTCGTGCCGTTGTTCAAGCGTTTCAAGCTTGGTGCGGTGCTGGGATACCTGGCGGCTGGAATTGCCATCGGGCCGTCAGGCATGGCGCTGGTTGGCGACGGTATCGAATCCACCATGGAACTGGCCGAGTTCGGCGTGGTGCTGTTGCTATTCCTGGTTGGCCTGGAACTGGAGCCGCGCCGGTTGTGGGTGTTGCGTCGCCCGGTATTCGGCATGGGCAGTGGGCAGGTGCTGGTGTGCGGGCTTGTCCTGGGCGGAATCGCGCTGCTCGTCGGCCTGAACTGGCAGGCTGCGGTCGTTGCGGGCGCTGGCCTGGCCATGTCGTCCACGGCCATGGTGTTGTCGTCACTGTCCGAGCGCGGGCAACTGGCGGCGCGACATGGCCGCGAAGCCTTTGCGATCCTGCTGTTCCAGGATCTCGCGGTCATTCCATTGTTGGCCCTGTTGCCGCTGCTGGCGGTTGCCGGCGATGCCGTGGAGCAAGGTGGTGTTCACGGCTGGATTGCGGCTGGCAAGGCGTTGGGCGTGATTGCCGCCGTGGTGGCGGGTAGCCGGCTGGTGGTGCGGCCGGCGCTGAAAGGCATCGCCAGTTACGGCGGACGCGAAGTCTTTACCGCTGCCGCTCTCCTATTGGTGGTGGGGGCGGCGCTGGTGATGTCATGGATCGGCCTGTCGATGTCGCTAGGGGCCTTTCTTGCCGGTGTATTGCTCGCTGATTCGGAGTTCCGCCATGAACTGGAGGCCGATATCGAGCCGTTCAAGGGATTGCTGCTCGGCTTGTTCTTCATCGCGGTCGGCATGAGCGCCAATCTCGGGCTGCTGATCGCGAAGCCGGTTCTGGTCGTGGGTCTTGCGCTGCTGCTGATCGTGGTCAAGTGGGTGGCGATGTTCGCATTGGCGCGGTTGTCAGGCTCTGAAAATGCGCCTGCCATGCGGCTGGCTTCGTCCCTGGCGCAGGGGGGGGAATTCGCATTCGTCCTGTTCACTGCAGCCGCCGGGGCTGGAATCATCGATTCGGATGTGTCGCAATGGCTGACCCTCGTCGTGACCGTGTCCATGCTGCTCGCGCCGCTGGTGTTCGTGACCCAGGACAGGCTCATTGATCGCTGGCTGGATCGGGGCACGGCGCCGGAATTCGACACCATCGACGGGCCGGGCAATCCGGTGATCATTGCCGGCTATGGGCGCATGGGGCAGATCGTTTCACGTCTGCTGAGAGTGGCCGGCATTCCATTTACTGCGCTGGAAGGCAGCTATCAGCAGGTGGACTTTGTCCGCCGCTTCGGCGCCAAGGTGTATTACGGTGATGCATCCCGGCTGGAATTGCTGCATGCCGCCAAGGCGGGCGAGGCGCGTTTGTTCGTCCTGGCCATTGATGATGTCGAGGCTTCCGTGCGCACTGCCGAAGTGGTGCGCCGGCATTTTCCGAACCTGCCGATCATCGCCCGTGCGCGAAATCGGAACCACTACTTTCACCTTCGCGATCTGGGCATCCAGAGCATTTTTCGCGAGACGTTCCCGAGCAGCGTGGAGATGGCGCGACTGGCCCTGCTGAAGCTGGGTATGTCGCCGTCAGTCACCGAGCGCACGGTCAGTTTGTTTGCACGTCACGACGAAGAACAGCTCGAAGCCCAGTATGCAGTCCATCATGACGAGGCCGCTCTGATCCAGACGTCCCAGCAGGCGTCGGCTCAACTGCAGGACCTGTTCGAGTCCGATGGCCTGGCGCCAGTTTCCGGCAAGGTGGATGCGCCAGGCAAGACCTGAAAGGCGGTCTGAGGCAGGTCGATGCCGGTAGAATGGCGGGGTGAAATCGATCGTCATCCTCATCTCGGGGCGCGGCAGCAACATGCGTTCCATCGTCGCGGCGGCCGCACAGCAGCGCTGGCCGGCGCGCGTTGCCGCGGTCATCAGCAATCGTGCCGATGCGTCGGGGCTGGAATGGGCTCGTGAGCAGGGCATCGCCACCGAGATTCTGGAACATCGTTCCTTCCTCAGTCGCGATGCTTTTGACGAAGTGCTGGCTGCGCGTATCGACAGCTATCAGCCGGATGTGGTCGTGCTGGCCGGATTCATGAGAATCCTGGGTGAAGCCTTCGTCAATCGCTATGACGGCCGATTGCTGAATATCCACCCTTCGTTGCTGCCGTCATTTCCCGGCCTGCACACCCATCGGCAGGCGCTGGAGTACGGCGTGAAAGTGCATGGCTGCACGGTGCATTTCGTCACGGCAAAGCTCGATCGTGGCCCGGTTGTCGCACAGGCGGCGGTGCCTGTTCTGGATGTCGATGACGAACTGACGCTCGCAGCGCGCGTGCTGGAACAGGAGCACATCGTCTATCCCCGCGCGGTGCGCTGGATCGTCGAGGGGCGTGTTGTCCTCCGCGATGGACTGGTGCGCGTTGTCGGGGAAGAGTCAGTCCAGTCACTGCTCTTCGGGCGATGACGGAATTACGCATGAGAGGATTGTCGTATCTGCTGTTCTTCCTCCCGGCCGCTGCGTTGGCTGCGCCGCCGCAGCGCGTGGCGATTCAGTACGAAATGAGTCGCAATGGTTCAGCCATGGCGGAGGTCAGCGAGATACTGCAGCATGATGGGAAGAACTACTCCGTCAGTTCGGAAGTACAGGGGAAAGGTATCTATGCATTGATGGGTGTCCTCAAGCGCTCCAGCAAGGGACGAATTGAGGCGACCGGCCTGCAGTCTGCCGAGTACCGGGATCAGCGTGGCAATCGAACACCGGTGGTGGCGAAGTTCGACTGGGCGAAGCGGAATATCGTTCAGGAGAGCGATGGCAGGTCGGAAACGCTTGAAATGCCTGCCGTCCTGCACGATCCGCTCAGCATGGCGTATACCTATTCCTTTGTGCCGCCGTCCGGGCGCGAGATTCGCTTCAGTCGTGCGGACGGCAAGGGCTTCACGCCGTTCCGCTTTGTTGTGGTCGGTACCGAAAAAATCAAGACACCGGCGGGTGAAATGCCCGCCCTGCATCTTTCAAAGGAACGTGATGGTCCAGAGGACAAAGAGACAGATATCTGGCTCGCCAGTGAGCGGAATTTCCTGCCGGTTCGAATTCTCGTGGTCGAGAAGGACGGCACCCGAATCGATCAGATCGTCACGCGAATGGGGTTCTGAATGAGCAAGCCAGTCAAGCCGGTCACGGAACGCGCGGTCAGGGAGCGCGTGGGAAGAGTAGCGGCCGATGCCGAGACGCCAGTAGCCACAGGGCGTTATTCAGCTGCCATTCTCGAATTGTGTGCAGAGATCCTCGCCGAAGTCGGGCGCTTCGCGCGTCCGTCCGATATGGAATTGTCGGCGTTCTTTCGTGAGCATCGCGAAGCCGGACAGCAGGACCGGGCGCTGATCGCGGAAACGGTCTACGCAGCGCTGCGCCGCTGGCGGCTGATGCAGGCTATTGCGCCGAACAGCGGCTTCAAGCGACTGGTGCTGGCGGTGTGGGCCACCCAATTCAAGGTCAACCTGCGAGAGCTGGAAAATTGCGGACTGAAGCGCGGTGACAGTGAATGGCTGGCCGCCGTGAAGGGCGCCGCAAGCCTGCCCCAACCCTACGAGGTGGATGCGGACTTGCCCGACTGGGTCATTGTCGAACTCAGGCAGCGATTTGACGATGAGACGCTGCTTCGGCATGCCAAGGGATTTCAGCAATCGGGGCCTCTGGATCTGCGCGTCAATTTAATGCGCGTTACCCGCGACCAGGTGCTGGAACGGCTCAATGCAGATGGTTTTCGCGGCGTCGCGACGCCGTATTCCCCGGCAGGTATTCGCATGCAGGGCAAGCCGTCCATCAATCGGCATCCGTTGTTTCTCTCGGGCGATATCGAAGTCCAGGATGAGGGCAGCCAATTGCTGGCCTGGCTGGTTGATCCGCGCCGCGGCGAGATGGTGGTGGACTATTGCGCCGGCGCCGGCGGCAAGACGCTGGCGCTGGGTGCGCTGATGAAGTCGACCGGCCGCCTGTATGCCTTTGACGTGTCGGCGAAGCGACTGGAAAACCTGCGGCCGAGGCTGGCGCGATCCGGACTGTCGAACGTTCATCCGCAGCGTCTCGAGCGCGGGCGTGACCCTCACGTCAAGAGACTGGCGGGAAAGATTGATCGTGTTCTGATCGACGCGCCGTGCAGCGGGCTGGGGACACTGCGCAGGAATCCGGATTTGAAATGCCGCCAGACCGCGGAGGCGGTCGACGAACTGGTGGTGAAGCAGAGCGGCATCCTTGATGATGCGTCGCGGCTGGTGAAGCCGGGCGGACGCCTGGTCTATGCGACTTGCAGCATCATTGCGCGTGAAAATCAGGGCGTCGTGAATGCGTTCCTCGAGCGCTCGCCGGAATTCAGGCTGGTTCCGGCGCACGAAGTGCTGGTTGCGCAGCGCATCGCGATTCAGTGCGGCGACTATCTTGAATTGTGGCCGGACGAGCATGGAACCGACGGGTTCTTCGCGGCCATCATGGAGAAGCGTGTGTCGTGATTGGGGGCAAGCTCCTCAGGCGAACGGAGCGCGCGACTCCGACTGCTGCTTGGTACGATCATGGGAATAGCATGCCTTGCCGGCAGCAGGTGGTTGGTGTTGCCGCTGAGTGCACCTTCGCTGACCGCGATGGCGCGCGCCACGGCCGCAAAGGGCGCCGGGATGTGTTCCAGGCAACGCCTCTTTCACAAGGCAGGGTTCCATGAATGACACCTTCGCGGCATTATTGATCGCACTCTGGCATGACGTTCGTCAA
>CANIIN010000189.1 GCA_947467405.1 Betaproteobacteria bacterium
GAAGACCCGATCGAATACACGCATCCGCACATCAACAGCCTGATCACGCAGCGCGAGGTCGGCGTCGATACTGCGTCATGGGAATCGGCCCTGCACAACACCCTGCGCCAGGCGCCGGACGTGATCCTGATCGGCGAAATCCGCGCCAAGGAAACCATGGAGCACGCCGTGGCGTTTGCCGAAACCGGCCACCTGGCGCTGGGCACGCTGCACGCCAACAGCGCCAACCAGGCGCTGGACCGCATCATCAACTTCTTCCCCGAAGAGCGCCGCCAGCAGCTGCTGATGGACCTGTCGCTCAACCTGCGCGCGCTGGTGTCGCAGCGCCTGATTCCGCTGAAAGAGGGAAAGGGCCGCGCCGCCGCGGTGGAGGTTCTGCTCAATTCGCCGCTCATCGCCGACCTGATCTTCAAGGGCGAAGTACACGAGATCAAGGAGGTCATGAAGAAGTCGCGCGAGCTCGGCATGCAGACCTTCGACCAGGCGCTGTTCGATCTCTACGAAGAGGGCCGTATTTCTTACGAAGACGCGCTGCGCAACGCCGACTCGGTCAACGACCTGCGCCTGATGATCAAGCTGCACTCCAAGGAATCGAAGAACAAGGACATCACGTCCGGCATCGATCACCTCAACATCGTGTGATGCCGGTGGCGCGATCCGCGTCGGATCATCTGTGCGGCATCGAACCGGCCGGCGCCGTTCATGACGCGCGGCGGAAGCGTCGGGGTGAAAACGGTTCTTTCTTGATCCCGGCATCCGGTCCCTGATGCTTCCTCTGACCAATATCGGCGACATTACCCACGTCATTCAGCTGGCGGTGGCGCCGGTGTTTCTGCTCACCGCCATCGGCACGCTGCTTGGCGTGCTCACCAATCGCCTCGGTCGTGCCGTGGACCGCAGTCGCGTGCTGGAGCGGGTCGTGGTCGAACTGACGAATTCCGGCGCCAATCCGCCTCAGCGCAGCGAGGTGCATGCGGAACTGCTGCGCCTGGCGCAGCGCATCCGGCTGGTCTATACCGCCATTGTGCTGGCCGTACTGGCGGCCTTGTTCATCTGTCTGCTGATCGCGGTGGCATTCATTGACGCGTTCATCGCGGCCAATCTGGCGCAAGTGCTGGGTGCCTTGTTCATCATGGCCATGGCGGCCATGGTGGGATGCCTGCTGGTATTCCTGCGCGAGATATTCCTGGCGGTCAACAGCGCGCGCAGCGCCATCCACTGAGTACCCGCTTCTGGCGGAGATCGCCGTTGCGCCGACCGGCGCCCTGGCCGGCATCGGCGCGAAATCTCATGCTATAAACAGCGCGCTGGCCGAACCCGGCCGGCCATTGAAAAAGAATCAAACTGGATACTGTCATGTCATCAAAACCCCAGACTGTCATGTGCAATTCAATCGACGAAGTGCGCACCCATATCGACCGCATCGACCGGCAACTGGTCACGCTCATGGCTGAGCGCGAAACCTATGTGCGGCAGGCGGCGCGTTTCAAGAAGACCATCGAGGACGTGGTGGTGCCGGCGCGCATCGAGCAGATCGTGGTCAAGGTGCGCGCATTGGCGGCTGAACTGGGCGGCAGTCCCATGGTGGCCGAAAAGACCTTCCGCAACATGATCGACGCCTTCATCGAGGTCGAGCGCGTCGAACATCGCGCGCTGCACGGCAAGTCCTGAGAGCGAGGTTGCCCCTTGCGCATCTGGGTTGATGCCGACGCCTGTCCGGGCGCCATCAAGGAAATCCTGTTCCGCGCCGCGGAGCGACTGAAAGTGTCGTTGACGCTGGTGGCCAACAAGGCCCTGCGCACGCCGCCGTCACCGTACATCCGCACCATCCAGGTGCCGGCGGGGTTCGACGTCGCCGACGACCGCATCGTTTCCGAAGTCCTGGCCGGCGACCTTGTCATCACCGCCGATATCCCGCTGGCCGCAGCCGCCATCGCCAAGGGCGGCATCGTCATGGATCCGCGCGGCGAGCGCTTCACGCCGGACAACATCGAGGAACGCCTCGCCCTGCGCAGTTTCATGGAAGAGATGCGTTCGTCGGGCGTGCAGACCGGCGGGCCGGCGCCCTTTTCGGCGCGTGACCAGAAGGCTTTCGCCGATCAGCTGGACAAGCTGATGCACCAGCTCATGCGCGACGCGTCCTGATTGCCGGTCGAGTGCCGGGCGGGGCTATATTCCTGTCGGGAATAGGCATGGATCCGAATAATGTAACGATTCCGGCTGGTTTCGTTACCATCCGGACGTTGCAGATCTTCTTTGCCACTGCAGGGTGGCAACTTCGCCAGTCACCAAACAGCATAATGCTGTGAAAAGGAGCCGCACATGAAAATCGAGACCCTCGCCGTGCATGCCGGATACACGCCGGACCCGACCACCAAGGCGGTTGCGACGCCCATCTACCAGACCGTCGCCTATGCCTTCGACAGCGCGCAGCACGGCGCCGATCTGTTCGACCTCAAGGTGCCGGGCAACATCTACACGCGCATCATGAACCCCACCCAGGACGTGCTGGAAAAGCGCGTCGCCGCGCTGGAAGGCGGCATCGCCGCATTGGCGCTGGCATCGGGCATGGCGGCCATCACCTATTCCATCCAGACCATTGCCGAAGCCGGCGACAACATCGTCTCCGCCAGCACCTTGTACGGCGGCACCTACAACCTGTTTGCGCACACCTTTCCGCAGCAGGGCATCGAAGTGCGCTTCGCCGACCCGCGCAAGCCCGAGACTTTCGCGGCGCTGATCGACGCGAAGACCAAGGCGCTGTTCTGCGAGTCGGTGGGCAATCCGCTGGGTAACGTGACCGATATCGCCGCGCTGGCAGCCATTGCGCACAAGGCCGGCGTGCCGCTCATCGTCGACAATACCGTTCCTTCGCCCTACCTGTGCCGTCCCATCGAGCATGGCGCCGACATCGTTGTGCACTCGCTGACCAAGTATCTGGGCGGCCACGGCAACAGCGTCGGCGGCGCCATCGTCGACAGCGGCAAGTTCCCGTGGGCCGAGCACAAGGCGCGCTTTCGCCGCCTGAACGAACCGGACGTGTCCTATCACGGCGTGGTCTACACCGAAGCGCTCGGGCCGGCTGCCTACATCGGCCGCGCGCGCGTGGTGCCCCTGCGCAACATGGGTGCGGCCATCAGCCCGATGAACGCCTTCCTCATCCTGCAGGGCATCGAGACCCTGGCGCTGCGCATGGACCGCATTTGCGACAACGCGCTGGCGATCGCCCAGTACCTGAAGAGCCACCCCAAGGTGGCCTGGATCAAGTACGCCGGCCTGCCCGACCATCCCGATCACGCGCTGGTGAAGAAGTACATGGGCGGCAAGGCCTCCGGCATCCTCGCCTTCGGGCTGAAGTCCGGCGGCCGCGAGGCCGGCGCGCGTGTGCTGGACGCCTTCCAGCTCTTCACACGCCTGGTCAACATCGGTGACGCCAAGTCGCTGGCCACGCACCCGGCCTCGACCACCCACCGCCAACTGAATGCCGAGGAACTGGCCAAGGCCGGCGTGAGCGAGGACATGGTTCGCCTGTCGGTCGGCATCGAGCATATCGATGACCTCAAGGATGATTTGCAGCAGGCCTTGGCCGCGGCCTGAGAGCCGGTTCTTGTACGCGGCGGCATTCGTGCCGCCGGGAGTATTCCCGCGGTAGGAAGGCGGGATTCTGCTAGCATCAAAGGGTCCGGTTGCCAGGCATCCGGACCCTTTTTCATCCAGCGATCCGGAGATCCGCAATGGCCGCCCAGCAGGAAACCCGCAGCATGGCGCTGTACTGCGATTTCGAGAACATCGCCCTCGGCGTGCGTGACGCCAAATACGACAAGTTCGACATCAACCGCGTGCTGGAGAGGCTGCTCGTCAAGGGCAGCATCGTGGTGAAGAAAGCCTATTGCGATTGGGAACGCTACAAGGAATTCAAGACCACCATGCACGGCGCCTCGTTCGAACTGATCGAGATTCCGCATCTGCGCCAGTCCGGCAAGAACTCGGCCGACATCCGCATGGTCGTGGACGCGCTCGACCTCTGCTACACCAAGTCGCATGTCGACACCTTCGTCATCATCAGCGGCGATTCGGACTTCTCGCCGCTGGTGTCCAAGCTGCGCGAGAACGCCAAGATGGTGATCGGTGTCGGGGTGAAGAACTCCACCTCCGACCTGCTCATGGCCAACTGCGACGAATTCATCTTTTACGACGACCTGGTGCGCGAGGACGAAGTCAAGCGCAACGCCGCCAAGAAGCGCAGTGCCAAGCGCGCGGCGGCAGCGCCCGCCAGCACCAGCGGTGCCGCGGACAAGGATGCGGCGCCCAGCGCCGAGGACAAGAAACAGGAAGTGCTCGACCTGGTGCTGGAAACCGTCGAAGCACTCATTGCCGAGCGCGGCGAGGGGGAGAAGGTGTGGGGTTCCATGGTCAAGCAGGCCTTGAAGCGCAGGAAGCCCGGTTTCAACGAGTCCTACTACGGATTTCGCGCCTTCAGCGATCTGCTCGATGAGGCTGCCAAGCGCAAGATGCTGACGCTCGAACACGATGAAAAATCCGGCGGCTACGTGATCCGCCTCGCCACCCGCAAGGACTGATCCGTGCCCTACGTACGCCGCCATGCCGAAGGGCGCGTCGACGCGCTGTTTTCTGAAGCGGCGCCCGATGCGCAGGAACTGCTGCCCTCGACGCATCCCGAGGTGATGGCGTTTCTCGGGGGCGGCGAGACCGCCGCCTTCAACGCGCTCGACCTCGACTTCGTGCGCGTCACGGAAGATCTGATCTACACCCTCATCGAGAAGGGATTGCTGCAATTCACGGACCTGCCGCTCGAAGCGCAGCGCAAGCTCGATGCGCGCGACAGTTTCCGCAAGCACCGCGTCACTGGTGCGCTTGATCTGCTGGTGCGTCGCGATGCGGATTGAGCGCGTGACGATGGCGACCAGGGGCCTCGCGACCCGCGCCCTGTCGTGGCTGGCCGGAGCGGCGATGGTGGCGGCCGTCCTGCACACCGGTCAAGCACGCGCCCAGATCGGCCCGGGGCTGGCATCGGAAGAAACCGTGCGCGCCATCATGCAGAAGACCACGGTGCATGCCGAAGGGCTGGCCACGCCGCGCGGATTGCTCATCACCCCGACGGGCGACATGGTTGTCGCCGAACAGGGCGGCGGCACCATTGCGCGCATCGCGGCGGACGGCAAGGTCACGCGCATCGGCGGCTTCAGGCAACCGCACGATGTCGCCATGGATGCGCGCGGCAACCTGTATGTCGCCGACACCGGCAACCAGCGCATCGCCATCGTCACGCCCGACCGCAAGGTCAGCACCTGGGTGGGCGACCTGAAGCGCCCGGTCGACATCGCATTCAATGCCGCCGGCGAACTGCTGGTGTGCGAGTTCACGGCCCATCGCGTCACGGCGTTTGCGTCGCCGCAGAAGCGCCGCGTGATCGTGTCCGGATTCCAGCCGCACGGACTGGCGATCGGCGCCGATGGGTCGATCTACGTCAGCGATCTGACCGATCGCCGCATCGTGCATGTTGGCGCCGATGGCAAGATCGATACCTTCGCAGTCGACATGGCGATGTCCATCGGCATCGTGATCGGCCAGTCGGGTGACGTGTACGTCGCGCAACGCGATGCCGGCAAGGTCGTGCGTCTCACCAAGGGTGGCAAGAAGCTCACCATTCTTGATCGCCTCAAGTCTCCGCGCGATCCTGTGCTGGATCGCAACGGCAATCTCTACGTCGCCGAGACGGCGACCGGCCGCATCCTGAAGCTGGCCGGGCGCTTCTAGGGGGGCGGCATCTCGCGGCAGTCTTTGCAACGCCCTGATCCTTCCGGCTCATGTCCCGCACCGTCGCCGATATCGAGTCGTTCATCACCCTGCTGCCGGTGGCCTGCGAGAACAGGGATATCAACGCCATCCTCGAACGACTGCTGTCGCAGCCCGACGCCAGGCGACGAGGCCATCTACCAATGTCGTCGCGAACGCTAGCC